>JAVHLZ010000023.1 GCA_031081675.1 Armatimonadota bacterium | reverse complement strand
GGGTGCTGATGACGCCGGCGATCCCGGGGATGGAGCGGACGAACTGCACCGCCGCGCGGTCCGCCGCCAGGCCTTCGGTCAGGTCCATGTGGATCAGCACCATCTTGCCGGCCCCCGACAGGCGGCCCACCAGGGCGGGTAGGGAGAGGACCGATCCGGTCAGCAGGAAGGCCGTGGAGACGGGCGAGGCCGCGGCCACGCCCGCGGCGGCCTCGCTGCGAACGGCGGCGATGACCGGGCGGGCTCGCAGCGGCGCCCAGGGATCGGCAGGTGAGGCCATGACGGGGCCTCATTTCGGGGCGGGCGCACGCCCTTCCTGTGCGGCGCAGGAGATGCGGCGACGGGGGCCGAAACCATCCCGCGCAGGTAGTCGCACGTGGCAGGACGGAGTCGCGGAGACAGTCCTGCCGGCCGGAGTGCCGGCGGCCGGCAGGACTTTTGCATGCCCGTCCGGACCGCCAGGGCGCGCGGCCGGTGTCGCCTGTTCGCCGGGAGCACCGCGGGCCGCCGGGGTGGGCAACCTGCCCGGTGCTGGCGGCGGAGGCCGGGGTATCCGTTGCGGGAGATGGCGGTCATGCAGGCCTACACCAGGGTCCGGGGATGAGTGCGCGGCGCCACTCGCTGGATCCGGGCGCGATATTTGACGACCCCCAGCGGACGTTTCTTCCCCTGGGGCGGGTGGTGGCGGTCCGTCCGCGGCGTGACGGCGCGGACCTGCGCGTCCAGGTGGGCGGGCAGGAGATCGCCGCCCGCATCGCGTGCGTCAGCGACGAGATCGTCCGCCTCCGCATTCCGGTCGTCGCACGGCCGTCGGCCCTGCTGGCGGAGCCTGTGGCGCAGGCCCGGGTGCGGACCCGGGTGGACCGGCGAACGGTCTCGGTCCACACTGCGGCCCTGACGGTGGAACTGGAACGCGCGCCGTGGCGGCTGCGGGTGCTGGACCGCCGGGGCCGGCCGGTGTTTTCCGAGCTGGCCGACCGGGACTTTGACGGCTACATCACCTCTCCCACCGGGCTGGCCGTCCACCAGCCCTCCGGCGCCCGGCACGCGTACCTGACGTTCGCCCTGGGCGCCGCCGAGGAGTTCGTCGGTCTGGGCGAGCGCTACGGCCCCATCGGCCGGCGGGGGCTGCGGACCGTGCTGTGGTGCACCGACACCCACGGGACCAACTCCACGGACCTGGTCTACACGCCCGTGCCGTTCGTCATGAGCACGGCGGGCTACGGGATGTTCGTCCACACCACCGCCCGCACGGTGGTGGACCTGGGCGCCTATTCGGTGGTGTCGGGGTGGGCCTACGTGGAGGAGCCGTGCCTGGATGTCTTCCTCATCTACGGTCCCACCCTGGCCGAGATCCTCCGCCGCTACCTGGACCTGACGGGACGCCCGGCGCTGCCGCCCCGCTGGTCGTTCGGGGTGTGGATGTCCCGGTGCATGTACCGGTCCCGGCGCGAGGTGGAGCAGGTGGTCCGCCAGGCCCGCCGGCGGGGATTTCCCCTGGACGTGGTGCACCTGGACCCTCTGTGGCTGGCCGGCCGGTCCGCCCGCGACTACGACAGCTGCGACCTGCGCTGGGATGAGCGGGCCTTTCCCCGGCCGGGGGAGTTCATCCGCTGGCTGCGCCGCCAGGGCGTGCGGCTGTCCCTGTGGGAGAATCCGTACTTTCCCATGGACAGCCCCCGCTACGCCCCGGCGGCCCGGCGCGGCTACTTCCTGCGCACCACCCGGGGGGAGGTGGCGCGCTTCCGCGGGCGGGAGGCGGCCATCGTGGACTTCACCCACCCGGGGGCCCGGCGGTGGTACGCGGGGCTGCACCGGCCGCTGCTGCGGGCGGGCGTGGCCGTCTTCAAGACCGACTACGGGGAGGAGGTGCCCGAGGACGCCATCGCCCACGACGGCACCCCCGGCGCGCTCCTCCACAACGTCTACCCGCTCCTGTACACCCGCACGGTCTTCGAGGCGACCGCGGAGGTCAGCGCGCAGCCCCTGGTCTGGGCCCGCAGCGGGTGGGCGGGGTCCCAGCGGTACCCGGTCCACTGGTCGGGGGACGCCCCCTCGCGCTGGGATGTGCTCCCGGCGGTGATGGGCAGCGGGCTGTCGCTGGCCCTGTCGGGGTTTGCCTTCTGGAGCCACGATATCGGCGGCTTCTACGGCTTGCGCGACCCGGACCTGCTGGTGCGGTGGGCCCAGCTGGGGTTGCTGTCCAGCCACGCCCGCTTTCACGGCACCGAGCCGCGGGAGCCGTGGCGGTACGGCCCGCGCGCCTTCCGGATCATCCGCCGCTACGCCCGGCTGCGGATGCGGCTGCTGCCGTACCTGTACACCGAGGCGGCGGCGGCGGTGGCGGCGGGGGCGCCGCTGATGCGCCCGCTCATCCTGGACTTCCAGGACGATCCCACCACCTGGCGCATCAGCGACCAGTACCTGCTGGGCCGGTCGCTGCTGATCGCTCCGGTCCTCACCCCCGACGGACGGCGGTGGGTCTACCTGCCCTCCGGACAGTGGTGGGACTTCTGGCGCCACACGCGTCACAGCGGCCCGCGGTGGGTGCACCTGGAGGTCCCGCTGGAGGAGGTTCCCGTCTTTGTCCGGGACGGAACGATCGTGCCCCTGGGGCCGGAGGTGGAGCACTCCGGGCAGGCCGACCACCCGCTGACCTTCCAGGTGCGCCTGACGGACGCGGCCTCCGGCGAGGTGCTGACCACCCGCGGGCGCGTGGCGGTGGCCGCGCGCGCCGTGGGGGACCGCCTGGAGGCGGCGGTGCGCGGCGGGCGGGGCGACCACGTGCTGGTGTGGGTCGGCGCGCGGGCCGCCGGGGCGCGGCTGACCGGGCGGGGCCGCCTGGTGGGGGTGCGGCAGCGACCGGAGGGAACCGAGGTGGCCGTCCGCGCCGCGGGCCCGTACCGGGTGATCCTCACCGCCCGCCGCGGGATCGAGGCGGCCCCGTCAGGGAGCGGCGGGGCGGGGCGCGAACGCGCCTGAGAGGGCCTCTCGCGCATGCGGGAGGAGATGACGGTCGAGGAGGGTGGAACGTGAACCGCGAGCGCATCGGATTCATCGGGCTGGGGATCATGGGCAAGCCCATGGCCCGCAACCTGCTGCGGGCGGGGTTCCCGCTGACCGTGCACAATCGCAGTCGCGCGCCGGTGGAGGAGATGGTGGCGGCCGGCGCCCGGGACGGCGGCTCGCCCCGCGGGGTGGCCGAGGCCAGCGACATCGTCATCACCATGCTGCCGGATTCCCCGGACGTGCAGCAGGTGGTCCTGGGTCCCGACGGCGTGCTGGAGGGGCTGCGGGCGGACGGCGTGCTGGTGGACATGAGCACCATCTCGCCCCTGGTGACCCGCGAGATCGCCCAGGCGGTGCGCGCACGCGGCGCCCACATGCTGGACGCGCCGGTCAGCGGCGGCGAACGCGGCGCGATCGAGGCCACCCTGTCCATCATGGTGGGCGGGCCGGCGGAGGTGGTGGCCCGCGTGCGGCCGGTCTTCGAGGCGTTGGGCAAGAACATCGTGCACATCGGCGACATCGGGGCCGGGCAGGTGGCCAAGGCGTGCAACCAGATCGTGGTGGCGCTGACCATCCAGGCGGTAAGCGAGGCCCTCACCCTGGCGGCCAAGGCGGGGGTGGATCCCGCCCGGGTGCGCCAGGCGCTGCTGGGCGGGTTCGCCCAGAGCCGCGTCCTGGAACTGCACGGCCAGCGGATGCTGGACCGCAACTTCACCCCGGGGTTCCGGGTGCGCCTGCACCAGAAAGACCTGAACATCGCCCTGTCGGCGGGCAAGTCCCTGGGCGTGCCGCTGCCGGCCACCGCGGTGGTGCAGGAAGCCTTCACGGCGCTGCGGGGGCTGGACCGCAGCGACTGGGACCACTCGGCGCTGGTGACCCTGCTGGAGACCCTGGCGGGGGTGGAGGTGCGGGCCCCGTCCTGAGGCGGGCGAACACGAGAGGCGCGGTCGGCCGCGGCGTTTCACCGTCTTCGGCCGCGCCGCCGGTTCCTACTGCCTGCAGCTCCTCTCCGGGATTACTCCCGAAGTGAAGTCCTGCGGCTGTCAGAGTCCACGTGCGGCGGCGTTTGAATCGGCTACTTTGCCGCGCTCTCCGCGCCTCTCGCCGTCACGCTACCACCGCTGCCGGTGCCGGTCAATCGGGAACGGCTGTTTTGAGCCTGTGGATAGTGTGCGCGGTGTGGACGGCTGGCGATCCTGCCAGGAGACGGCCGCGGCCAGCGAGAACAGCCCGGGCGGGATGCACGTCGCCACCGCCGCGGAGATCGCCGAGCTGGACCGCCGGGCCGCCCAGCAGTTCGGGGTGACGGTGTCCCAGCTGATGGACGCCGCCGGGCGGCGGGTGGCCCAGCTGGTCGCGGAGATGCTCCGCCAGCGCGGAGGCCGGACGGTGGTCGTCCTGGCCGGGCGGGGGCACAACGGCGGAGACGGCCTGGCCGCGGCCCGCCACCTGCGCGCGGCCGGGGCGGACGTGGCGGTGGTGCTGGCGGCTCCGGCCCGGGACTTCCAGGGGGAACCGGCCCGCATGCTGGAGGCGGCCGTCGGCGCGGGCGTGGCGGTGCGCGAGGCCACGGATGTGTCCGTGGACGCGGTCCTCGCCTCCGGCGACCTGGTGGTGGACGCCCTGACCGGCACGGGGTTCCGCGGCCCGGCCCGGGGCGTGGTGGCATCGCTGATCGAGGCTGCCGGGCGCTGCCGGGCGCCCGTGGTGGCCGTGGACGTGCCCTCGGGCGTGGACGCCGATACCGGACGCTGCGACGGTCCGTGCGTGCGGGCGGCGGCCACCGTCACCATGGGGTGGCTCAAGCCCGGCCTGCTCCTGTATCCGGGCGCGGAGATGGCCGGGGACGTGTACGTGGCCGACATCGGCTACCCGGAGCCTCTGCGCCGCGATCCGGGCCTGCGCACTCACCTGGTGGATAGCGCCATGGTCCGCGCCCTGCTGCCGCCGCGCCGGCCCGACTCTCACAAGGGCACCTACGGCCGGGTTCTGGTGGTGGCCGGATCGGTGGGCTTCACCGGGGCCGCCGTGCTGGCCACCCGGGGAGCCCTGCGCGCGGGGGCGGGGCTGGTGACCGTCGCCGTGCCGCAGTCGGTCTATCCCATCGTGGCCTCTCAGGTGACCGAGGGGATGCCGACGCCGCTGGCCGACGAGGGCGGCGCCCTGGGTCCGGCCTGTCTGGTCCGCCTGGAGGAGCTGGCCGACGCCGCGGACGTCGTGGCCGTCGGACCGGGACTGTCGCGGACGGCCGGCGTGGCGGCGGTTGTGGAGTTCCTTCTGGGATGCGGGCGGCCGCTGGTCGCCGACGCCGACGCGCTCAACGTCCTGGCCGGGAGGGCGGAGGCGCTGGCCCGGGCCCGGGGGCCGCTGGTCATCACCCCGCATCCCGGAGAACTGGGACGCCTGGTGGGGCGGTCCGCGGCGGAGATCCAGCGGGATCGCCTGGGATCGGCCCGGTCGGCCTCCGAGAGGTTCCGCTGTGTGGTGGTGCTGAAGGGCGCCCGCACGGTGGTCGCCGCCCCGGACGGACGCGCGTGGATCGTGCCGACGGGCAACCCCGGGATGGCCACGGGGGGGATGGGCGACGTCCTGACCGGCGCGGTGGCGGCGCTGCTGGGCCAGGGGCGCGATCCCGCCGAGGCCGCCTACGGCGCCGCCTACCTGCACGGGCTGGCGGCCGACCTCCTGGCCGCCGGGCGCGGCCAGGCGGGGATGCTGGCGTCGGAGGTGGCCGACGGGCTGCCCGCCGCCATCGCCGCGGTGCAGGCCGGCCGGGTCGCGGATCCGGTGCGGGTGCTGGACGACTGAGGGCGTTTCCCGCCCCAAACCACCTTCGGCCATGGGACTTCACCCGTGGGTACCTTCACCCGTCAACCCTGAGCCTTCAACGCAGTGACGTCCTCCACCCGCGCAGGGACGCTCCGTCGGTGGCCTCGGTGAGGAAGGCGCTGCCGTCCCGGCCGGTCCGCCGGCGGTAGCCGTCCACAACGGCGGCGAGGAACGCCTCGCCGTGACCGCGGCGCACCAGCGCCACCACCGCGCCGCCGAACCCCGCCCCGGTCATCCGCGCGGCCACGCAGCCTGGAGCGTCCAGGGCCGCCTGTACCATGGCGTCCAGCTCGGCGCTGCTGACCTCGTAGTCCTCCCGCAGGCTCCGGTGGGACGCCGCAAAGACTTCCCGCAGGCCGTCCGCCTGCCCGCCCTCCAGCAGCCGCGCCGCCTCCACCACCCGCGCGTTCTCGGTGACCACGTGCCGCGCCCTCCGGCGCAGGGGGTCGGGCAGCCGCTCCACCGCGGGCAGGTCGTCGCTGGTCAGATCCCGCAGGGACCGCACCGGCAGGCCCATCCGGGCCAGCGCCCGGACGGCCTGGGCGCACTCCTGGCGCCGGCGGGCGTAGGCGGAGGCGGCGAGCGCCCGGGACACACCGGTGTCGCACACGGCCAGGACCAGGTCCGCGGGCAGGGGGATGTGGTGGGTCTCCAGCGACCGGCAGTCGATGAACAGCGCGTGGCCGCGACGGCACAGGGCGGCGGCGAACTGGTCCATGATGCCGCAGGGCACGCCGACCCACTCCACCTCGGCGGCCCGGCACAGCAGCGCCCGCTCCCGCGCCGCGAGCCCCTGCCCGCTGGCGTGCTCGAAGACCAGGGCGGCGGCCACCTCCAGGGCCGCCGAGCTGCTCAGCCCGGCGCCCACCGGCAGGTCGGCGTCGATGAGGGCGTCCACCCCGCGCAGGCGGATCCCGCGGTCGGCCATCTTCACCGCCACGCCCTGGGGATAGCGGGCCCAGGGCGGGACGGCGGGCCGGCCGGGGTCGGAGGCGGGGAACTCGGCGGTCTCGCCGTACAGGACGGCGGCCAGCCGCACCAGATCCGTGCCGGAGGGGCGGGCGGCGATGCGGACGTGGCGGCCGATGGCGGCGGGCAGGACCAGCCCGTCGTTGTAGTCGGTGTGCTCGCCGATGAGGTTGACGCGGCCGGGCGCGCGGGCCACCACGGCCGGCGGGCCGCCGAAGCGGGCGGCGAAGGCGGCGGCGACCGCGTCGTCGGTGAGAGGGGATCCCATCAGGATGTCCTGTTCGCTCCCGTCCCCGCCGCTCCCGCCGGAGGAGACGCCCCGCCGGAGAAGAATACTCCCGGTGGATTTCCCGACTGCCACGCGTGACAACGACGCGCCCGCGCGCGGTCGACACAGACGAGAGGGGGGAGTGTCCGCCTATGGGACGCAGAAGCCTGCTCTCCGGCGTGGTCAGTGTCGTGGTCCTGGCCGTCCTCCTGGGCGGCCTGCCGGTCGCCCGGGCCGGGCCGGCCGCCAAGCTGGAAATCTTCTCCTGGTGGACCACCGGCGGGGAGGCGGCGGGCCTGCTGAAGCTGTTCGACCTCTACCGCAAGCAGTACCCCGGCGTGGAGATCATCAACGCCACCGTGGCCGGCGGCGCCGGCTTCGAGGCCAAGCCGGCGCTGAAGGCACGGATGCTGGGCGGTGACCCGCCGGACTCCTTCCAGGTCCACATGGGGCGGGAACTGATCGACACCTGGGTGGTCACCGGGTACATGGAGCCCCTGGACGACCTGTACCGCTCCGAGGGGTGGGAGCGGGTGTTCCCCCGGGGCGTGCTGGAGCTGCTGCGCTACCGCGCCAGCTACTGGTCGGTGCCGGTCAACATCCACCGGGCCAACGTCCTGTGGTACAACCGGAAGGTCTTCCAGGCCAACGGCTGGCGCCCGCCGACCACCTTCGACGAGTTCTTCGCCCTGGCCGAGCGGATGAAGGCCAAGGGCATCACCCCCCTGGCCCTGGGCGATGTGGGGATCTGGGCGTCGGTGCACCTGTTTGAGGTGGTCCTGGCGGGGTCCATGAGCCCCCAGGCCTACAAGGGGCTGTGGACCGGCGCCACCAGCTGGACCGGCCCGGAGGTGCGCCGGGCGCTGCAGACCATGGCCCGCATGCTGCAGTACGTGAATCCCGACCACGCGGCCCTGTCCTGGGACCAGGCCAACGACCTGGTGATCCAGGGCAAGGCGGGCATGACCATCATGGGGGACTGGGTGGACGCCGACAACCTGGCCAAGGGATTCAAGGACTCCGGATGGGCGCCTCCGCCCGGCACCCGCGGGGTGTTCGTGGCCCTGTCGGACACCTTCGGGCTGCCCAAGAAGGCCCCCCACCGCGTCCAGGCCGTCAACTGGCTGCGGCTGGTGGGCAGCAAGGCCGGCCAGGAGGCGTTCAACCCGGTCAAGGGGTCCATCTGCGCCCGCAGCGACTGCAACCCGCAGCTGTTCGGCCCCTACCTGCGCTCGGCGATGCAGGACTGGGCCAAGGACGCCATCGTGCCCAGCCTGGCCCACGGCGCCGCCGCATCGGAGACGTGGGTGACGATGATCAACGACGTGATGACCGCCTTCGTCAACGACCGGGACGTGGCCAAGGCCCAGGCCGGGTTTGCCAAGGCCTGCCGGGACGCCGGCGTGTGCAAGTAGGCCCGCCGGCGGACCCGGACGCGGGAAGGCGGCCCCACAGGGCCGCCTTCCGTTTTCCGCGAAGAAGACCACCATGCGTCTGTCGGACCGGGCGGTGGCCTGGGCCCTGATCGTGCCCTCCCTGGCGGCGGTGGGGGTGTTCGTCTACGGTTTCATCGGCTGGACCGCGTGGGTGTCCCTGACCAACTGGGCCGGGCTGCGCCCCCAGCTGGCATGGGTGGGGGTGGCCAACTACCTCAGCCTGTTCCAGACTGCGCGATTTCAGATCGACCTGCGCAACACCGTGGTGTTCACGATCCTGCTGGTAGCGGCCTGCATGACCCTGGGGCTGGGCCTGGCCATCCTGCTGGACCGGGGCGTGCGGGGAGAGGGCGTCTTCCGGACCCTGTACCTGTTTCCCCTGGCCATCTCGTTCATCGTGACCGGGGTCGCCTGGCGGTGGCTGCTGGCCCCGGGCGACCCGGCCACCGGACGCCTGACCGGGATCAACGTCCTGCTGGCCCGGGTGGGGCTCCCGCCCCTGCGGTGGTATACGGACCCCACCATCCTGCACATCCACCCCGACAGCGCCGTGGGCCGGCTGCTGGACCAGATCGGTCTGGGAGGGCTGGCCAGCCCTCTGTGGGGCATCCCGGTGGCCATGCTCTCGGTGGTCATCGCTGCCACCTGGCAGATGTCCGGCTTCGTGATGGCCCTGTACCTGGCGGCCCTGCGCAGCGTGCCCGACGAACTGCGGGAGGCGGCCCGCATCGACGGGGCCAGCGAGTGGGCGGTCTACCGGTTCGTGCTGCTGCCGTCCATCCGCCCGGTCACCCTCAGCGCCCTGATCGTGCTGGGGCACATCTCCCTGAAGATCTTCGACCTGGTGGCCGCCATGAGCAAGCGGGGGCCGGGGTTCGCCACCGACGTGCCGGCCTACTTCATGTTCGAGGCCACCTTCCACGGCGACCAGTACGCCCTGGGAGCCTCCATCGCCATCGTCATGCTGGTGGCCGTCAGCCTGCTGACCGTCCCCTACCTGGTCTCGGGAGCCCGGCGGGAGGTGCAGCCGTGAGGCGGCCGGCCGGCCCGGCGCCGGCGGCGACCCTGTCGCCCGCGGCGGTCATCCCCCGGATGGCGGCCGGGGCCCTGGGCCGCGCGCTGGTGTACCTGCCCCTGCTGGCGGCGGCGGCGTTCTACGCCCTGCCGGTCTACCTGCTGCTGATCACGGGCCTGAAGTCCTACGCCGAGGCGGGGCTGGACCGCATGTGGCACCTGCCGTCCACCGTCAGCCTGGACAGCTTCCGGCAGGCCTACCGGCAGCTCCAGCCCCACGTGCTGAACAGCGTGGCGCTGACCGTGCCGGCGTCGGTGATCTCCTCCTTCGTGGGATCCCTCAACGGCTTCGTGCTGGCCAAGGGCCGCCTGCGGGGATCGGACCTGATCTTCCCCCTGCTGCTGTTCGGGATGTTCATCCCCTACCAGAGCATCCTCATTCCCCTCGTGCGGACCCTGCAGCGGGTCAACGCGCTGGCGGAGGCTGTGGGCGTCCCCCCGGGCCTGAGCGGGCTGGTGCCGGGGTATGGGTCTATCGCAGGGCTGGCGTTCGTGCACATCGTCTACGGCATTCCCATCACGACCTTGATCTTTCGGAACTACTACGCCACAATTCCCGACGAGCTGGTGGATGCCGCCCGGGTGGACGGCGCCGGCCTGCTGGGCATCTACGGCCGGGTGCTGCTGCCGCTGTCCCTGCCCGCGTTCGCGGTGGTCCTGATCTGGCAGTTCACCTCCATCTGGAACGAGTTTCTGTTCGCCGTGGTCCTGACCCAGAAGCCGGCCGTGCGGCCGGTGACGGTGGCCCTGTACAATCTGGCGGGCAGCTACATCGTGGAGTGGAACGTGCAGATGGCGGGAGCGCTGCTGGCCGCGCTGCCGACGCTGCTGGTCTACATCCTGCTGGGCCGTTACTTCCTCCGCGGGCTGCTGGCGGGAGCCCTGCGGGGATAGCCGGGCCCGGGCACGGAGGCGCCGACCATGGACACATCCGCAGGCCTGATCTCTGCCGCGCTGGTGGACGCGGCGGTGGTGGAGGAGGCCACCCGGCGGACCTGGGCGGAGGTGGACCTGGATGCGCTGGCCGGGAACGTGGCCGCGGTGCGGGCGATCCTGCGGCCGGGGTGCGCCCTGATGGCGGTGGTCAAGGCCGACGCCTACGGCCACGGGGTCGTTCCGGTGGCGCGGGCCGCCCTGGACGCGGGGGCGTCGTGGCTGGGGGTGGCCACGGTCCGGGAGGGGGTCGCGCTGCGCCGGGCCGGCGTGACCGCGCCGGTGCTCGTCCTGGGCGCATGGGACCCGGCCGAGCTAATGGACGCCGCCCGGTGGAACCTGCAGCTGACCATCGCCTCGGCCGAGGGGCTGGAGGCGGTCCTGCGAGCCGCCCCGCCGGTGGGGTTGCACCTCAAGGTGGATACGGGGATGACGCGGCTGGGGCTGCGCCCCGGGGAGGTCGTCCCGGCGCTGGACCGCCTGGCCGCCGCCGGGGCCGTGGTCTCCGGCTGTTACACCCACCTGGCCACCGCCGACGATGCCGATCCGTCGGCGGCGGTCGAGCAACTCCGACGGTTCGAGGCGGTCCTGCCGGAGGTGCGGGCCCGGTTTCCCCGCGCGGTGGCGCACGCGGCGAACAGCGCCGCCGCCCTGGCCTTCCCCCACGCCCACTACGATCTGGTGCGGATCGGCCTCGCCCTGTACGGACTCCCGCCCGCGCCCCACCTGGCAGGGCTGGCGCTGCGCCCGGTGCTGCGGCTGCGCAGCCGCGTGGTGCGGGTGGCGCGCGTGAGCGCCGGCACGTCCGTCAGCTACGGGGCGCGGTACCGCGCCCGCCGGGAGACCACCATCGCCACCGTGGCCTGCGGATACGCCGACGGCTACCCGCGCCGGGCCGGGGAGGGCGGCCAGGTGTGGATGGGCGGCCGCCGCGTACCGGTGGCGGGGACGGTGTGCATGGACTACCTGATGGCCGACCTGGGAGACGGCCCGGCGGCGGTGGGCGAGGTGGTGGACCTGCTGGGCGAGCAGGTCCGCGCCGACGAGGTGGCGGCCCGCGCCGGCACCGTCGCGTACGAGGTCCTGTGCGGGATCGGACCCCGGGTGCCCCGGGTGTACCTGCGCGGCGGCCGGCCGGTGCAGGTGGACCTGCGGGACGTCTAGAGGAGGGTGGCGGTGCGGGTCGCCTTCCAGGGAGAGCGGGGAGCCTACAGCGAGGAGGCGGTGGGGCTGCTGTTCGGCGAGGTGGAGGTGCTGCCCTGCCCGTCCCTGCGGGACGTCTTTGAGGCCGTCGCCGCCGGCCGCGCCGACCGGGGCGTCGTGCCGGTGGAGAACTCCCAGGCCGGATCCATCAACGAGACCTACGACCTGCTGGTGGCCCACTCCCTGTTCATCACCGCCGAGCTGGACCTGCGGATCCGCCACTGCCTGCTGGCGCTGCCCGGCCAGACGGTGGCCGACATCCGGCGGGTCCACTCCCACCCGCAGGCCTTGGCCCAGTGCGAGGCCTTCCTGCGGGCCCACGGGCTGGAGCCCGTGCCCGCCTCCGATACCGCCGGCAGCGCGCGGATGGTGGCCGAGCAGCGCCTGTCGGGCGTGGGGGCCATCGCCGGGCGGACGGCGGCCCGCATCTACTCCCTGGCGGTTCTGGCCGAGGGGATCGAGACCAACCCGGCCAACTACACCAAGTTCCTGGCTCTGGCGCCCGCGCCGGCGCCGCGGGAGGGCGACAGCAAGACGTCCATCGTCTTCACCACCGCCAACGTGCCCGGCGCCCTGTACCGGGCCCTGGGGGCGTTCGCCACCCGGGGCATCAACCTGACCAAGCTGGAGTCCCGGCCCCGGCGCCAGGTCCCCTGGGAGTACCTGTTCTACGTGGACTTCGAAGGACACCGCGACGACCCCGCGGTCGCCGAGGCGCTGGCCGAGCTGAGCCGGCTGACGATCTTCCTCCGCGTCCTGGGCAGCTACCCGCGGTCCCGCACGCCCCTGGTCTCCGATCCCTGACCCGGCCGGGAGAACGGACCGCGGCGTCGAACCTCATCGTCGGGACCGCGCGCGGCCGGGAGGAGGAGACCGGTGGAGTCAGTGGACCTGCACAGGCTGCCCCGGGTGCGCCTCGCCCACCTGCCCACCCCGCTGGAGGAGGCGCCGCGGCTGTCGGCCTACCTGGGCGGCCCGCGCATCTGGATCAAGCGCGACGACCTGACGGGCCTGGCCCTGGGGGGCAGCAAGGCCCGCAAGCTGGAGTTCCTGCTGGGGCAGGCTCAGGCCGAGGGGTGCGACGTGGTGGTCACCGTGGGGGCCGTGCAGTCCAACCACGCCCGCATGACCGCGGCCGCGGCCCGGCGGCTGGGGATGGACGCCGTCCTGGTGCTGCAGGGCGACCCGCCCGCCCGGGTCCAGGGCAACCTGCTGCTGGACCGGATCTTCGGCGCCGAGGTCCGCCTCATCCAGACCGACGACGAGTACGTGCTGGCCGGCGTCACCGACGACGTGGCGCGCCAGCTGCGCCGGCAGGGGCGGCGGCCCTATGTCATCCCCCGGGGAGGCAGCACGGCGCTGGGGGCGGTCGGCTATCTGACAGCCTGGCGGGAGGCCGCCGATCAGATCGCCTCCCTGGGCATCCGCGTCGACGCGGTGGTGCACGCCAGCACGTCGGGAGGGACCCAGTCAGGCCTGTACGCCGGGATTCAGGCCACCGGCAGCGAGGTCCAGGTGGTGGGCATCAGCGCGGGGCCTCCGGCCGACGTGGTGGTGCGGCGGGTGCGGAGCATCGTCACCGAGCTGGGCGACCTGCTGGGGAGGCCCTGGCGGGCGCATCCCGACGACCTCATCGTCGACGACCGGTTCGTGGGGCAGGGCTACGGCCTGCCCACCCCCGAGTGCCTGGACGCCATCCGGCTGGTGGCCCGCACCGAGGGGGTCCTGCTGGACCCGGTGTACACGGGCAAGGCGATGGCCGGCCTGATGGGCCTGATCGGCCAGGGGCGGTTCACCCGGGACCAGACGGTGATCTTCTGGCACACGGGAGGCCAGCCGGCCCTCTTCGCCCACGCCGACCTGCTGGCGGAGGGATAGGCGGTGGGCATCCGCCGGGTGGTCGCGGCGTGGGGGGTGGCGATGGCGGCGCTGGCCGCCGCGCTGCCGGCGGGTGCGCAGCTGCCGCCGGTGGGGCCGGTGCGGCAGGACCCGGTGCTGGTCCGGGCGTTTTCCCAGTACCTGAAGACGGCGGCCGTGTACGTGGAGAGCGTGCCGGACCTGTATCCGGGCGGGTACGCCCGCATCAGCCTGTACGCCCGCCGGGCCACCCTGGGCCACCTGGTGGCCGACGAGGTGTGGTTCAGGCTGGTGGGCGCCTCCCTCGATCCCCAGGCCCTGGAGCGGGGCCGCCTGCGCCTGCTGGAGGCCCGGGAGACCGCCCTGCACGGCCGCACGTCCATCGCCAGCCTGCAGGGGCTGTTCGCCGCCAGCGGCGTCGCCGACGTCCGGGTGTGGTCGGACGGCCGCTTTCTGTACGCCGAAGGGACCGTCCCGGTGGAGGGCGTCCCGGTGCGGGTCTTCCTGCAGGGCCGGTTCGCCGTCAACGGCACGAAGGACCTGTTCTTCTACCTGGAACGGGCCCGGGTGAACGGCTTTCCCGTGTTCTCGTTCCTCCTGCGCACCCTGGAGAACCGGATCAACCCCGTGATGTCCCAGATGGACTGGCCGGTGACGTTCCGCCTGCGGGGGCTGCGGATGACCCGCGACGAGCTGATCCTGTCCTCCCAGGCGGACCTGGACCGCTCCTGCGGATTCTGCGTGACTCCCCGGGAGGGGCCGCCGTGAGGCGGCCCCGCATCGGCATCACCACCCGGACGTCGGGATCCGCGTCCCCGCGGGCCCGGCGGTACGCCGAGGCGGTGGCCGCCGCCGGGGGCGAGGTGGTGTGGCTGGATCCGCCGGCGCTGCGCCGGGCGGGCACTCCGGCTGCTGCCCTGGCGCGGGTGGACGGCCTGCTCTTCAGCGGCGGGGACGACATCGACCCACAGTACTACGGGGAGGAGGTCGATCCCCTCGCCGGGGTGGAGGTGGACCCCGAGCGCGACGCGGTCGAGCTGCCCCTGGCCCGGGCGGCCTGGGAGGCTGGCGTGCCGGTGCTGGGGATCTGCCGCGGCATCCAGACTCTCAACGTGGCCCTGGGCGGGACGCTGCACCAGGACCTGGCCCGGGCGGGGCTGGATGTCCGCCTCCACCGCGGAGACGCCGACGTCGCCCATCCCGTGGAGGTGGCCGCCCCCAGCCGCCTGGCCGCGCTGGTGGGGGCTGGCTCCCGGATGGTCAACAGCGCCCACCACCAGGCTCTGAAGGCCGTGGCCGGCGCGCTGGTGGTGACGGCCCGGGCCCCCGATGGCGTCGTGGAGGCGGTCGAGGCCCCCGACCGCCCGTTTGTGGTGGCGGTGCAGTGGCATCCCGAGCGGATGCTGGACGCCGACCCCCGCATGGCGGCTCTGTTTGAGGCCCTGGTGGACGCGGCCGGGCGCCGCCGGTAGGCCGCCCGAGCCCGCGGGCGGACCGGTTGGGGTAGAATGGTCGTGCACGACGGGAGAGGGTGTCCATGCGACGCCTGGCCGCCGTCCTGGACGCCGTGGCGGGGACGGCGAGCACGCTGCGGAAGGTTGAGATCCTGGCCGACTACCTGCGGTCCCTGTCGGAGGAGGACCTGCGCATCGCCTGCACCTTCCTGACGGGCTCGCCGCTGCCGCCGGCCAGCGGCCGCACCCTGCAGGTGGGGTGGTCCACCCTGGTGGAGGCCCTGCAGGATGTGACCGGCGCGCCACCCGAAGCGGTGGAGGACAGCTACCTCCGCCACGGCGACCTGGGGTCGGTGGCGGCGGAACTGCTGACCCGCAAGGCGCGCGGGTCGCTGTTCGGCCAGCCGCTCACCCTGGCGCGGGTCGCCGAGGCTTTCTCCCGCCTGGCGGAGACTGCGGGTCCGCGGTCCCGCCAGGCCAAGGGGGAGGGAATCCGGGCGCTGCTGCAGGACGCCGAGCCCGCGGAGGCGCGGTACCTGGTGCGGATCATCACATCCGACATGCGGGTCGGCCTGAAGGAGGGGCTGCTGGAGGAGGCCATCGCCCGCGCCTTCGGCGCGCCCCTGGACGCCGTGCGCCGCGCCCACATGCTGACCGGGGACATCGGCCAGGTGGCGGTCCTGGCCCGCGCCGGCAGGCTGGGCGAGGCCCGCCTGCAGCTGTTTCGGCCGCTGCGGTTCATGCTGGCGGACACCATGTACGCCGCCGACGAGGCCTTCGCGGCGCGCGGCGCAGGCGGGGCGGGCGCGCCGGAGGTCCTGATGGTGGAGGACAAATACGACGGCATTCGCTGCCAGGTCCACAGCGACGGGTCCCGGATCGCCATCTACAGCCGCACCCTGGACGAGGTGACCGCGTCGTTTCCCGAGCTGCACGCCGATCTGCGGAGCCTCGCCGGGCGGTACGTCCTGGACGGCGAGATCGTGGCGTGGAAGGACGGGCCGCTGCCCTTTGTGCGCCTCCAGCAGCGCCTGCGCCGCAAGGACCCCGACGCGGTGCGGGAGGAGGTGCCCGTGGTCCTGTGGGCCTTCGACCTGCTGCACCTGGACGGGGCGGACCTGGTGGACCTCCCCCTGCGGGAGCGCCGGCGGCTGCTCCAGAGCCTGCGCTGGGGGGAGGCGGTGCGCCTGGCCGCCTCCGCCCCCGTGGCGACCGCCGCCGACCTGGCCGCCCGCTTCCGCCAGGCCCGGGAGGCCGGGTACGAGGGGGTGGTGGTCAAGCGGCCGGACTCCCCCTACCTGCCCGGCCGGCGCGGCCGCCTGTGGTTGAAGTGGAAGGAGGAGCTGGCCACCCTGGATGTGGTGGTGGTGGCGGCCGAGCAGGGCCACGGCAAGCGCGCGGGCGTGCTCAGCGACGTGACCTTCGCCGTGCGCGACGGCGACCGCCTGGTGCCGGTGGGCAAGGCCTACACCGGCCTGACCGACGCCGAGATCGCCGAGCTCACCGCCTGGTTCCGCGCCCACACCCTCCAGGATCGCGGGCGGGTCAAGGTGGTGGAGCCGAAGGTGGTCCTGGAGGTCGCCTTCGACGCGGTGACGCGCAGCCCGCGCCACCCCGGCGGCTACGCCCTGCGGTTCCCGCGCATCACCCGCATCCGGTACGACAAGACGGCGGAGGAGATCAGCACGCTGGACGACGTGCGGGCGATCTTCGAGCGCCAGGGCGCGGCCCGCGGAGGCGTCTCCGCCCGGCTGCCGGCGGCGGGGAGGGTCCGATGAGGGCACGGGTGCTGGGGGCCATCGCGGCGATCGCGCTGGGCGTGCCGGCGCTGGCGTCGGGGGCGGTGTGGGCCGCTCCGGCGGCGGAGTCCCGCTCCGTCGTGCGCATCCGGGTGGACGGCGTCATCAGCCCCGCCAGCGCCCGCTACATCCGCCGCGCCATCCGCGCCGCCGAGGAGGCGGGGGACGCCACGGTCCTGGTCGAGCTCAACACGCCCGGCGGGCTGCTGCGCTCGATGGAGGACATCACCACCGCCATGCTCAACGCCCGGGTCCCGGTCATCGTGTACGTGAGCCCCAGCGGCGCCCGGGCGGCGTCGGCGGGCGTGTTCGTCACCTACGCGGCCCACGTGGCGGCCATGGCTCCGGGGACCCGGATCGGCGCCGCCCACCCGGTGGCGGTGGGGCAGGGCGAGCAGGACCGCACCCTGATGGACAAGGTCACCAACGACGCCGTGGCCAACATCCGGGCCATTGCCCGGCGGCGCGGGCGCAACGCCGACTGGGCCGAGCGGGCGGTGCGCGAGAGCGTGTCGGTGGACGAGGAAGAGGCCGTGCGGCTGCGGGTGGTGGACCTGGTGGCCGCCGACGCCACGGACCTGCTCGCCCGGGTGGACGGGCGGGAGGTGGAGACGGCCGCCGGCCCCGTGCGGCTGGCCACCCGCGGCGCGCCGGTGCGCGCCCTGGCCATGGACCCCAGCGAGCGGCTGCTGGACCTGCTCAGCGACCCCAACATCGGCCTCATCCTGATGACCATCGCCATCTATGGCATCATCTTCGAACTGAGCAATCCCGGCGCCATCCTGCCGGGGGTGGTGGGCGCCATCGCCCTGATCCTGGCCCTGACCTCCTTCGCCATCCTGCAGGTCAACGTCGCAGGCCTGGCCCTCATCGCCCTCTCCCTCCTGTTCTTCATCGCCGACCTGAAGGTCCCCGGCCACGGGGTGCTCACGGTGGGAGGCGTGCTGGCCTTCCTGCTGGGCGCGCTGCTGCTCACCGAGCGCCAGCTGCCGTTCTTCCAGGTGTCCCTGCAGGTGGCGCTGTTCACCGCCCTGCTCACGGGCGCGTTCTTCCTCTACGCGGTGGGGGCGGGGCTGCGGGCGCAGCGGGTGCCGGCGCGGATGGGGCCCCAGAGCCTGATCGGGGCGGTCGGCGTGGCCCGCACGGACCTGGCCCCCGACGGGCAGGTCTACGTGCAGGGCGAGACCTGGTCCGCCGAGGCGGAGGGGGAGCCGATCCGCGCCGGCGAGCGGGTCACGGTGGTGGCGGTGGAGGGCCTGCGGCTGCGGGTGCGCCCGCTGCGCTAGACGTCCGCCCGGGAGTGCGGGACGCACGGCGCGGGTGGGAGTCCCACCGACCGCGCGCGATGTCAGGGGGACGCCAACGGGGATGTGCGGGACGGTATCCGTGCGCCTGGTGACCCGGTCGGCCGAGGAGACCGAAGCCGTGGGCCGTCGCCTGGGAGCCCGGCTGCAGCCCGGGGACGTGGTGGCGCTGTCGGGAGACCTGGGCGCCGGCAAGACGGTCCTGGCCCGCGGCATCGCGCTGGGCGCGGGGGCCAGCGGCTACATCGCCAGCCCGACGTTCACCCTGGTGCGCGAGTACCGCGGAGCGGTCCCCGTCTTCCACGTAGACCTGTACCGGCTGGACCGCCCCGAGCAGCTGGACGACCTGGGCCTGGATGACATCCTCGCCGGCGGGGGCATCGTGGTCATCGAGTGGGCCGAGCGGGCCCGTCACCTGCTGCCCGCCGACCACCTGTGGGTGACGGTCGCGTTCGCCGACGGGGAGCAGGAGCGGGTGCTGGAGGTCACCCCTCGGGGGAGCCGGTTCGCCCGGGTGGTGGCCGAGGCCCTGGCAGGGCCGGGGGAGGCCGGATGACCCGCCCGGACGGTTCCGGGGCCGCGCCGTTGATCCTGGCCGTGGAGACGTCCACGCCATCCGCCAGCGTCGCCCTGCTGCGCGGCGGCGAGCTGCTGGTGCAGGTGCAGGCGTCGGTGCCCCGGCGCCACCTGGAGTGGCTGGCGCCGGCGATCCGCCGGCTCCTGGACGAGGCGGGCCGGCGTCCGGCCGACGTGCAGGCCCTGGCCGTGTCCACCGGCCCCGGGGAGTTCACCAGCGTGCGGATCGGGCTTGCCACCGCCCTCGCCTGGGCCCGGGCGCGGGAGGTGCCGCTGGCCGCCATCTCCACGCTGGCCGTGGTGGCCGCCGCCGCCGGAGAGCCCGGGCCGGTGTGCGTCCTGGTGGACGTGCGCCGCGGCGCGGTGGCCGCAGCGCTGTACGCCGGCGCAGACGCCGATCCCCAGGCGGGGCCCGTGGTGGGCCCGGTGGAGGAGGTGCTGGGCCGCCTGCCGCTTCCTCCGGAGGTGGCGTTCACCGGCGACGCCCTGGCCCGCTACGGGGACATCCTGCGGGCCGCCCGCCCGCAGGCCCGGTTCGCTCCTCCGTCCGCGTGGGTGCCCACCGCCGCGGCGCTGGGCCGCCTGGCGTGGGGGCGGCTGCGCCGGGGCGAGCGGGACGACCTGTACCGGGTGCGCCCTGTGTACGCGCGCCCGGCCGTCGCCGGAGGAGAACCTTCCCCCGGCGGCGCACTGGGAGTGTAAGCCGTGAAGCAGATCGTCCGCGTCCACCTGGAGCCCATGCGCCCCGAGGACATCCCGCGGGTGCTGGAGATCGAGCGGCAGTCCTTCCGCACCCCCTGGCCGCGGGACGCCTACGCCCACGAGCTGCGCGAGAACCGGCTGGCGGCCTACCTGGTGGCCCGCACCGAGGACGGCGAGGTGGTGGGGTACGCCGGCATGTGGGTGATCCTCGACGAGGCTCACATCACGACCATCGCCGTGGATCCCGAGTACCGCGGCCAGCACATCGGCGAGCGGCTGTTGATGGGCCTGATCGAGGAGGCGCTGGCCCGGGGCGCCCGGTGGATGACCCTGGAGGTGCGGCGGTCCAACCTCACCGCCCAGGCTCTGTACCGGAAGTACGGGTTCCGGGAGATCGGGGTGCGCAAGGGCTACTACAGCGACAACCGGGAAGACGCCATCGTGATGTGGACCGGGGACCTGCGGGAGCCGGCCTACCAGCAGCGGCTGGCCCAGCTGCGGGCGGCCCTGGCCCGCGAGGGCCCCGGGCGGGAGCGCCATCGGGGCGGAAGCGATGGCGGGATGGGTTGAATGCGCGTGCTGGGCATCGAGACATCCTGCGACGAGACGGCCGTCGCCATCGTGGACGACGGTCGCCGGGTGCGGGCCAGCGTGGTCGCCTCCCAGGCGGACCTGCATCGCCGGTTCGGCGGCGTGGTGCCCGAACTGGCCTCGCGCAAGCACGTGGAGAGGCTGCTGCCGGTTCTCGATGAGGCCCTGGAGCAGGCGGGCGTCCGCCTGGCGGAGGTGGATGCCGTGGCGGTCACCTGCGGGCCCGGGCTGGTGGGCGCCCTCACGGTGGGCGTGGCGGCGGCCAAGGCCCTGGCCCTGGCCCTGGCCCGGCCGCTGGTCGGGGTGAATCACCTGGAAGGACACATCTACGCCGCCCTCCTGCACGACCCCGTCCTCTCCTTTCCCGCCGTGGCCCTGATCGTCTCCGGCGCCCACACCGACCTGGTGCTGGTGCGCGACCACGGCCGCTACCAGGTCCTGGGGCGCACCCGGGATGACGCCGCCGGAGAAGCCTTCGACAAGGTGGCCCGCGCCCTGGGCCTGGGCTACCCCGGCGGGCCCGAAATCGACCGCCTCAGCCGGCGCGGCGACCCGCGGGCCGTGCCCCTGCCGCTGCCCATGGCCGACGAGTCGCTGGAGTTTTCCTTCAGCGGGATCAAGACCGCGGCCCTGCGCGCCCTCCGCCGCCCGGGACAGCCTCCCCGGCCGGAGGACGTGGCCGCCGGCCTCCAGCAGGCGGTGGTGGAGGTCCTGGTCCGCAAGACTCTCCGGGCGGCCGCGCAGGCCGGCGTGACGTCGGTCCTGGTGGTGGGGGGCGTCGCGGCCAACGCCCAGCTGCGGGAGCGGATGGGCGCGGCGTGCGCGTCAGCCGGCCTGCGGCTGGTCGTTCCTCCGCCGGCCCTGTGCACCGACAACGCGGCCATGATCGCCGCCGCCGGCTACCACCGCCTGGCGCGCGGCGAGCGCGCCGACCTCACCCTGTCGGCCCATGCCGACCTGCCGCTGGACGCGCCCCTGCCCTCGGCCCTGCGGGCCTGAGGCCGCGCCCGGCAGCCGGTCGGCGGGACGCCTGCCGAGGTCTTGATCCGGGGGCGGGACCCCACTAAGATGGGGGGTGGCCTAGCACTCACCACCCACGAGTGCTAATCCTGTCGCGGAAAAGGAGGGAGCGTCCATGAAGCTGCGGCCGCTGGGCGACCGCGTGCTGGTTCGCCCCATCGAAGACGAGGAGCGTACCTCTGGAGGGATCGTCCTCCCCGACACCGCCAAAGAGAAGCCCCAGCGGGGCGAGGTGGTGGCCGTGGGGCCCGGGGAGTGGGATGAGGAAGGCGAGAAGCGGCTGCCCCTGGACGTGAAGGTGGGCGACCACGTGCTCTTCGCCAAGTACGCCGGGACCGAGGTCAAGATCGACGGCGTCGAGCACCTGATCCTGCGCCACAGCGACATCCTGGCCATCGTCGAGCGCGAGCCGGCGGCGGCCAAGAAGTGATGCCCGGGACCGGGGACCAGTGAGGTGCCGGATCCCGGATCCCCCGTCCCAGCGGAGGTGACTGCGGGTGCCCAAGATCCTGGCGTTTGACGAGGCGGCCCGGCGGGCCATGGAGCGCGGCGTCAACAGGCTCGCCGACGCCGTGAAGATCACCCTGGGCCCGAAGGGCCGCAACGTGGTGCTGGAAAAGAAGTTCGGCTCGCCCACCATCACCCACGATGGCGTCACGGTGGCCAAGGAGATCGAGCTGGAGGACCCCTTCGAGAACGCCGGCGCCCAGCTGGTGCGGGAGGTGGCCACCAAGACCGAGGACGTGGCGGGCGACGGGACCACCACCGCCACCATCCTGGCCCAGGCGCTCATCCGCGAGGGCCTGAAGGTCGTGGCCGCCGGAGCCAACCCCATGGCGGTCAAGCGCGGGATTGACCGCGCCGTGGCCGTCGCGGTGGAGGAGATCCGCAAGGCCGCCCGGCCGGTGGAGACCAAGGAGGCGATCCAGTCGGTGGCCAGCGTGGCGGCCAACGACCCCTCCATCGGGGCCATCATCGCCGACGCCATGGACAAGGTGGGCAAGGACGGCGTCATCACGGTGGAGGAGAGCAAGGGGATCGAGACCACCGTCGAGGTGGTCGAGGGGATGATGTTCGACAAGGGATACATCTCCCCGTACTTCGTCACCGACCCCGAAAAGATGGAGGCGGTCCTGGAGGACTGCTTCCTGCTCATCACCGACAAGAAGATCTCCTCGGTCCGGGACCTGCTGCCGGTGCTGGAAAAGATCGCCCAGGTGGGCAGGCCCCTGCTGGTCATCGCCGAGGATGTGGAGGGCGAGGCCCTGGCCACCCTGGTGGTGAACAAGCTGCGGGGGACCCTGCACTCCTGCGCCGTCAAGGCCCCTGCCTTCGGCGAGCGCCGCAAGGCCATCCTGGAAGACATCGCCATCCTCACCGGCGGCCAGGTGGTCTCCGACGAGGTGGGCATCAAGCTGGAGCACGTGGACCTGAGCATGCTGGGCCGGGCCCGGCAGGTGCGGGTCCGCAAGGAAGAGACCATCATCGTGGGGGGCGCCGGCAAGCCCGAGGCCATTCAGAAGCGCATCGCCCAGCTGCGCACGCAGATTGAGGAGACCGAGTCCGACTACGACCGGGAGAAGCTGCAGGAGCGGCTGGGCAAGCTCAGCGGCGGTGTCGCCGTCATCAAGGTCGGCGCGCCCAGCGAGGCCGAGCTGAAGTACCGCAAGACCCGCACCGAGGACGCCCTGCGGGCGACCCGCTCGGCCGTGGAGGAGGGGATCGTCCCCGGCGGCGGCTCGGTCCTGGTGCACGCGGCCCGGGCGGTGGAGGCGCTGATGCGGGACCTGCAGGGAGACGAGCGCACGGGGGCCGGCCTGGTGGCCCGGGCCCTGCTGGAGCCCGCCCGCCAGCTGGCCATCAACGCCGGCCAGGAGGGCTCGTTGATCGTCGAGCAGCTGCGCCAGCAGCCCCTGGGGATCGGCTACAACGTCCTCACCGGCCAGTTCGAGGACATGATGAAGGCCGGCGTGGTGGACGCCGCCAAGGTGGTGCGCTCCGCCCTGCAGAATGCGGCCAGCGTGGCCTCCCTGGTCCTCACCACCGAGGCGATGGTGGTGGAGAAGCCCGAGGAGGAAGAGAAGACGCCCACGCCGCCGTCGGTGTAGGCTGCCCCCGCGGCACTGAGGGACGGGCCCTGCCGGCTATCCGGCAGGGCCCGCCGATTTCGCGGCGTTCTCACCCTGCGCCAAAATACGAACATTGTTGCATGCGTCGAAGTTTTTGTTTATGATTTGGGCGGCTGTCGGCGGATTTTCCGCCTTTCACGCCGTCCTGAGCGGATAAATCCGAACGATCCGGGCGGGGAATCGGCCCGGGCGGCGCGCGGGGGAAGACGCGGGTGCGCGGATGAAGGTGCTCGTGGTGGGATCGGGTGGCCGGGAGCACGCGCTGGCGTGGGCGCTGTCCCGCACACCCGCCGTCCAGGTGTACGCCGCCCCCGGCAATCCGGGGATCGCCCGCGTGGCCACCTGCCTGCCCATCGCCGCCACCGACCTGCCGGCCCTGGCCGCGGCGGCCGAGGACCTGGAGATCGACCTCACCGTGGTCGGTCCGGAGCAGCCTCTGTCAGACGGCATCGCCGACCTGTTTGCCTCTCGGGGGCTGCGCCTGTTCGGCCCATCGGCGGCCGCCGCCCGCGTGGAAGCCAGCAAGGCCTTCGCCAAGGACCTCATGCGCCGGTGGGGGATCCCCACGGCCGCCTACCAGGTCTGCGACGATCCGGACTCGGCCCTGCGGGCCGTCCGCCGCGCCGGAGGGCCGGTGGTGATCAAGGCCGACGGCCTGGCCGCCGGCAAGGGTGTGGTGGTGGCCCGGACCCGCTCCGAGGCCGAGCGGGCCGTCGAGGACCTGATGGTGCGCCAGGTCCACGGGGCGGCGGGCCGCCGCGTGGTGGTCGAGGAGTGCCTGGAGGGCGAGGAGGCCAGCGTGCTGGCCCTGGTGTCTGGCGCGGCGGTGTGGCCCCTGCTGCTGGCGCGGGATTACAAGCGTGCGGGATCGGGAGACACCGGGCCCAACACCGGCGGCATGGGCGCGCTGGCGCCCGCTCTTCTGCCGTCGGACGCCGCCGCCTCGGCGCTGGCCATCCTGCACCGGGCCGCCGAGGCCCTCGCCGCGGAGGGCAGCCCGTTCGTGGGCGTCCTGTACGCGGGGGTGATGGTGACCCGCGACGGCGTCCGGGTGCTGGAGTTCAACTGCCGGTTCGGCGATCCGGAGGCGCAGGTGATCCTGCCGCTGGTGGAGGGGGACCTCGCGGAGGCGATGATCGCCATCCTCGAGGGCGGCGCCCCGGATCTTCGCTGGACCCCCCATGCCGCCGTGTGCGTCGTGGCAGCGTCGCGGGGCTATCCGGGACCACACCCCACGGGGTATCCCATCACCGGCCTCGATGCCGTTCCCCCGGGCACGCTCGTCTTCCACGCCGGGACCGCGCTGCGGGAGGGACGCCTCGTCACCGCCGGCGGCCGCGTGCTCCACGTCGTCGGCGTGGGCGCGACGGTCGAGGAGGCCCGGGCGCGTGCCTACGCCGGGATCTCCGCCATCGGATTCGAGGGGATGCAGTACCGCACGGATATCGGGGCCGCGGCTCCCCGGGGAGCGACGGTGTCGTGAGTCAGCCTCTGGTCGGCATCGTGATGGGCTCGGAGTCGGATCGGCCGACGATGGACGAGGCCGCCCGGGTACTCGCGCAGCTCGGCATCCCCTGCGAGGTCGTCGTGGCCTCCGCCCACCGCACCCCCGACCTGGTGGACCGCTATGCCCGCAGCGCCGAGGAGCGGGGCCTGCGGGTCCTCATCGCCGCCGCCGGCGGCGCGGCCCACCTGGCGGGAGCGCTGGCCGCCCGCACAGTCCTTCCGGTCATCGGCGTGCCCCTGGCCGCCACGAGCCTGGGCGGGCTGGACGCGCTGCTGTCCACCGTGCAGATGCCGCCGGGCGTCCCGGTGGCCACGGTGGCCATCGGTTCCTGGGGAGCCCGCAACGCCGCGCTGCTGGCCGCCCGGATCCTGGCGGTGCACGACCGGTCCCTGCGGGAGAGGCTGCGGGAGCCCGCGGGCGCGGCGGCCGACGACCGCGGGCGGCCCGGGTCCGGCGCGTCGACCCCGGCCCCCGGTGTCCGCCCGCGCCCCGAGGAGTCCTGAGATGCCGGTCATCGCGGTCGTGGGCGGTCAGTGGGGAGACGAGGGCAAGGGCAAGGTGGTTGACGCCCTGGCGGAGCGGGCGCACATGGTCGTCCGCTACAACGGCGGGGACAACGCCGGCCACACGCTGGTGGGCCCGCAGGGCGTCCTGCGACTGCACCTGGTCCCCTCGGGCATCTGTCATCCCCACGTCGCCTGTGTCATCGGTCCGGGCGTCGTGGTCAACCCGGACGTCCTGCGGGAGGAGATCGCGCTGCTGAACTCCCGGGGCATCTCCACCGACCAGCTGCGGCTGGACCGGCGGGCTCACCTGATCTTCCCCCACCACCGGGAGCAGGACGAGGTCGCCGAGGTCGCCCGCGGGTCCCGGGCGCTGGGCACCACCCGCCGGGGCATCGGTCCCGCCTACGCCGACGCGGCCGCCCGCTCCGGCATCCGGGTCGGCGACCTGCTGGAGCCCGAGTTCCTGTGGGAGCGGCTGGGCGAGGCGGCGCGGCGGGCGGGAACGCTCGTCGGCCGCACCATCACCCCGGGAGAGCTGCTGGACCTGTGCGAGCAGTGGCGGGAGCGCCTGCGTCCCTACATCGCCGACACCCATCCGCTGATCCAGGAGGCCCTGCGCCGGGATGACGTGATCATCCTGGAAGGCCAGCTGGGGGTCATGCGGGATCTCACCTGGGGGACCTATCCGTACGTCACCTCCTCCACCTGTCTGCCGGGCGGGGCCTGCGCCGGGGCCGGGGTGCCCGCCGCGCGCATCGGCCGGGTCATCGGGGTGGTCAAGGCCTATACCACGGCGGTGGGAGCCGGTCCCCTGCCGTCGGAGGTGAGCGGGGTGCTGGCGGACGTCCTGCGGGAACGCGGGGAGGAGTACGGGGTCACCACCGGGCGCCCGCGGCGCTGCGGCTGGTTTGACGCGGTGGCGGCCCGGTTCGCGGCGGAGGTGGCCGGGTTCACCGAGCTGGCGGTGATGAAGATGGACGTGCTGGACGGCCTGCGGGCCGTGCGGATCTGCGTGGGCTACCGGGACGGAGGCACGGTATGGCGCACGGTGCCCCCCACCCCCGTGCTGGCGCGGGTCCAGCCGGTCTACGAGGAGATGGAGGGCTGGGACGGGATGGCCCGGGCGCGCACGGCCGCAGACCTGCCGGCCGCCGCGCGGGCGTTTCTGCGGCGGCTCGAAGACCTGGTGGGGGTGCCGGTGACGATGGTGGGCGTAGGGCGGGAGCGGGACGCGCTGGTCTCGCTGGCCCCGGTGGGCAGCCGGGGGGGCGCCCCGTGATCGACCGCTACGCCACCCCCGAGATGCAGCGGCTGTGGGCGCCGCAGACCCGGTTCGCCCTGTGGCTGGAGGTGGAGCTGCTGATCTGCGAGGCGCAGGCCCGGCGGGGGCAGGTGCCCGCCGATGTCGCCCGCCGCCTGCGCCAGACCGCCCGCGTGGGATCGCCGGAGCGCATCGCGGAGATCGAGCGCACCCAGACGCAGCACGACGTGGTGGCATTCCTGCGGTCGGTGGCCGAGGAGACCGGCCCCGATGCGCGCTGGCTGCACCGGGGGGTGGGCTCGTCCGACGTGGTGGACACGGCGCTGTCGGTCCTCCTGGTCCGGGCCGTCGACCTGCTCATCGCCGAAGCCCACGAGGTGGCTGCCGCCCTGGCCGGCCTGGCCGACGCCCACCGCTACACCGTCATGGCCGGCCGCACCCACGGGATGCACGCCGAACCCATCACCTTCGGCCTGAAAGCGGCCCTGTGGCTGGAGGAGGTCCGCCGCGGCATCGACCGGCTGCGGCGGGCCCGGGACGAGGTCGCCGTCGGCAAGATCTCGGGCGAGGTGGGCACGTACGCGCACCTCGACCCGGAGGTGGAAGCCGACGTGTGCCGGGCGCTGGGGCTGACCCCGGCCCGGGTGTCGTCGCAGATCCTGCAGCGGGACCGCCACGCCGCCCTGCTGTCGGCGGTGGCGATCCTGGGCGGCACCGCGGAGAAGATCGCCACCGAGATCCGCGCCCTGGCGCGCACCGAGATCGCCGAGGTCGCCGAACCCTTCGCCCCGGGCCAGACCGGGTCGTCGGCGATGCCGCACAAGCGCAACCCGATCCTGTGCGAGCGCATCGCGGGCCTGGCGCGGCTGCTGCGGGGGTGGGCCCTGGCGGCGATGGAGGACCAGGCCCTGTGGGGCGAGCGCGACATCACCCATTCCTCGGTGGAGCGGGTGGCGCTGCCCGGCGCCACCACGGTGCTCCACTACATGCTGCGCACCCTGGCCCACGTGCTCCGGGGGCTGCGGGTGTATCCCGAACGCATGCGGGCCAACCTGGACCTCACCGGCGGCCGCATCTTCAGCCACCGGGTCCTGCTGGCCCTGTTGGAGCGGGGGCTGTCGCGGGAGGAGGCGTACCGGATCGTCCAGGCGGCAGCCCTGCAGGACGCGGTACCGTTCCGGGACGCGCTGCTGGCCGCCGGCGTCTTCAGCCCGGACGAACTGGACGCGCTGTTCGACCTGACCCCGTACCTGCGCCACGTGGACGCCATCCTGGAGCGGGTGGGCGTGGGCCAGCCCTCGCCGGTCCCCCGGCCGACCCCCGGCGCCGCGGGAGGAGGGAGAGTGTGAGTCCGGGCCGCGCCGCGATCGTCCGCGACACCGCCCTGCCCCTGCCCGTGTACCGGCGCGGGAAGGTGCGGGACCTCTATGATCTCGGCGACCGCCTGCTGGTGGTGGCCACCGACCGGATCTCCGCCTTCGACCACGTCCTGCCCACCCCGATCCCCGACAAGGGGCGCGTCCTGACGGCGCTGTCGGCATTCTGGTGTGCACGCCTGGACGGGGTGGACCACCACGTGGTCGCCGCCGCCTGGGACGCGCTGGTGTCCGCGGTGCCGGTCCTGGCCGACCACCCGGAGCTGGAGGGGCGGACGATGCTGGTGGACCGGTGCCAGCGGATCGACGTGGAGTGCGTGGTCCGCGGCTGCCTCGCCGGCTCCGCCTGGGAGGAGTACCAGCGATCGGGGACGGTGGCCGGCGAGCCTCTGCCCCCGGGCCTGCGGCACGGCAGCCTCCTGCCCCGGCCGCTGTTCACCCCGGCGACCAAAGCCTCGGTCGGCCACGACGAGAACATCACCTACCGCGATCTGGCCGAGCGCGTGGGCCCGGAGGTGGCCGCGCAGCTGCGGGAGGCCAGCCTGCACCTGTACCAGCAGGCCGCCCGGCACGCCCGCCGGTGCGGCCTGATCCTGGCCGATACCAAGTTCGAGTTCGGCTGGCGGCGCGGCCGCCTGACCCTGATCGACGAGGTCCTGACCCCCGATTCCTCCCGTTACTGGGATGCCGCCGCCTATCCGGACGCTCTGGTGCCCTTCGACAAGCAGTACGTGCGCGACTACCTCGTCGCCTGCGGGTGGGATCGGAGCCCGCCGGCGCCGCCCCTGCCGCCGGAGGTGGTGGCCGCCACCCGGCAGCGGTACTGGGAGACCTACCGTCGGCTGACCGGAGGAGGTGACACCGCGCCGTGAAGGTCCGGGTCGTCGTCACGCTCAAACCCGGAGTCCTCGACGCCCAGGGCCAGGCGGTCCTCAGCGGCCTGCACACTCTGGGCTACCGGGCCGTGTCTCAGGTGCGGGTCGGCCGCTACCTGGAGCTGGACCTTCCCGACGGCACGCCCCGCCGGGAGGTGGAGGCGATGTGCGCGCGCTTTCTGGCCAACCCGCTCATCGAGCGGTGGTGGGTGGAGGCGGACCACCGCGGGACGATCCGGCCCCGCCGGCGTGCGGCCATCATGCGGGGAGGGCAGAGGCGGTGAGGGTGGGAGTGGTGGTGTTCCCCGGCAGCACCTGCGACCGGGACTGCCTGCAGGTGCTGCGGCAGATGGGGGCGTCTGCGGAGGAGGTCTGGCACGAGGAGCGCGAGCTGCGCGGCCTGGACGCGGTGATCCTGCCGGGTGGGTTCTCCTACGGCGACTACCTGCGGGCCGGCGCGGTGGCCGCCCGCAGCCCGGTGATGGAGGCGGTGCGCTCGTTCGCCCGGTCCGGCGGAGCGGTCCTGGGCATCTGCAACGGATTTCAGGTCCTGCTGGAGGCGGGGCTCCTGCCGGGGGCCCTGGTCCGCAACCGCGGCGGGCGGTTTGTCTGCCAGACCGTGTGGGTGCGGGTGGAGTCCTCCCGCACGCCCGCCACCCGCGCCCTGCAGCCCGGGCAGGTCCTGCGCCTGCCGGTCGCCCACGGCGACGGGCGCTACATCCCGCCGCGCGGGCTGGATCCACGGCAGGTGGTGTTCCGCTACTGCGATGAGGCGGGCCGCCTGCGCCGGTCGGCCAACCCCAACGGCTCATCCGGCCACATCGCCGGCGTGTGCAACGCCGCGGGCAACGTGGTGGGCATGATGCCGCACCCCGAGCGCGCCGCCGACCCGCTGCTGGGGTCCGCGGACGGCCTGCGGGTGCTGGCGGGTCTGTGGGCGCGCCCGGTGGCCCGCGCCCCGGTGGCGGCGGGAGGGCGCCGGCGGTGAGTGCTGTCCGGGCGCCGTCCGCCCTCGCCGGCGGCCTGGACACCGCCGATCTCGGCCGGCTGCGCCAGCGGCTGGGCCGTCCGCCCACTCCGCTGGAGGCGCAGATGGCGGCGGCCATGTGGTCGGAGCACTGCGGCTACCGGCGGTCCCGCGCCGCCCTGCGTCAGCTCCCTTCCCAGGGCCAGCGGGTGATCCGGGGTCCCGGGGACAACGCCGGCGTGGTGGACCTGGGCGACGGGTGGGCGGCGGTCTTCAAGATGGAAAGCCACAACCATCCCAGCGCCGTGGATCCTCACCACGGCGCCGCCACCGGCGTCGGCGGCATCGTCCGGGATATCCTGGCCATGGGCGCCCGGCCCATCGCCCTGGTGGACTCGCTGCGGTTCGGCCCGCTGGACGACCCCGCCGAACGCCGGCTGGCCTGGGGGGTGGTGGAGGGGATCTCGGCCTACGCCAACTGCATCGGCGTGCCCACCGTTGCCGGTGAGCTGGCCACCCACCCGCGGTACCGTGGCGCGCCCCTGGTCAATGTGGCGTGCCTGGGCCTGGCCCGCCGCGATGCCCTGGCCCACTCGGCGGCGTCCGAGCCCGACGCGGTGGTGATGTTGGTCGGCGCCCGCACCGGTCGGGACGGCATCGGCGGAGCGGCGTTCGCGTCGGCGGAACTGGATCCCTCCCGCCGCCAGGAAGACCGGGCGGCGGTCCAGCTGGGGGATCCGTTTGCCGGCAAGGTGCTCATCGAGGCCACGCTGCAGTCCCTGCAGACCGGCCACGTGGTCGCCGTCCAGGACCTGGGAGCGGCGGGCCTGGTCTGCGCGGCCAGCGAGATGGCGGCCCGAGGCGGGGCGGGCGTGGTGGTGGACCTCGACGCCGTGCCCCTGCGGGAGCCGCAGATGACGCCCCGGGAGATCCTGCTGTCCGAGTCCCAGGAGCGCATGCTGCTGGTCGTGCAGCCGGCTGGCGCCGCCGCCGTCGCGGCGGTCTTCCGGAGCTGGGGCCTGTCCGCCGCGGTCATCGGGCGGGTGACGGCGGATGGCCGGCTCCGGGTGCGCGCCGGGGGTGTGCCGGTGGCGTCTCTGCCCGCCCGCGTCCTGGCCCGCGCGCCGGCGATCCGCCTGAGCGCGCGGCCGCCATCCGATCGGACCCGGCGGTGGGCGGTGCCGCCGGTCCCCGAGGCGGACCCGCCCCGCGCCCTGGTCGCCCTGCTGGCCCACCCCTCGGTGGCCGGCAAGGATCCGGTGGTGCGCCAGTACGACCACACCGTGCAGATCCGTACGGTGGTGCCGCCCCTGTCGGCCGATGCCGCGGTCCTGCGCCTTGCCGAGATGCCGCCGGCGGCGCTGGCCCTGGCCTGCGACGGGGACGGCAGGCTGTGCGACCTGGATCCCTTCCGCGGGGCGCGCCACGCGGTGGCCGAGGCGGCAGCCAACCTGGCGTGCGTGGGTGCCGAGCCACTGGCGGTGACCGACTGCCTGAACTTCGGCGACCCGGACGTCCCCGAGGTGTACTGGACGTTCCGGCAGGCCGTGGCCGGACTGGCCGAGGCCTGCCGGCAGCTGGAGATCCCCGTGGTGGGAGGCAACGTGTCCTTCTATAACACCTCCGCCGCCGGCCCGGTCCTGCCCACGCCGGTGGTGGCGATGGTGGGGTGGGTGCCCGACGCCCGCCGGACCTGTCGGGCGGGGTTCTCTGCGCCGGGCGACCTCGTCGTCCTGATCGGGGACGCGCCTCCCGCGCTGGACGCCAGCGCCTACCTCTCGGTCGTGTGGGGCGTGGACGGCGGCCGGCCGCCCGACGTGGACCTGTCCACCCACCGGCGGGTGCTGGCCGTGGTGCGGGAGGCCGTGCGCCAGGGGTGGCTGCGCAGCGCGCACGACTGCGGCGAGGGGGGACTCGCGGTCGCCCTGGCCGAGTCGGCGATCCTGGGAGGGGTGGGAGTGGAGGCGGTCGTACCTCCCGCCGGGCGCGTGGACGAGGCTCTGTTCGGCGAGGCTCCGTCCCGCATCGTCGCCTCGCTGGCCCCGGACGCCCTGCGATCCCTGCGGGAGCTGGCCGGACGGTGGGGAGTCCCGGTGACCACCGTGGGGCGCACCGGAGGCACGCGGGTGCAGCTGGGCGTGCGGGGCCGCCGGGGATGGGCCGTGGACCTGAGCCTGCACTGCCTGCGGGCGGCCTACCGCAGCCTGGAGGTTCTGCTGTGAGCGGGCTCCTCCGGCGACCGGCCGGCGCCGCCCGGGTGAGGCGGGAGATGGTCGAGGAATGCGGGGTCTTCGGCATCGTCGGCGGACGCGCGGCCGCCGCCGTGTACGCGGGCCTGCTGGCGCTGCAGCACCGCGGCCAGGAAAGTGCGGGCATCGCCACCGGCGACGGCACCCGCCTGTGGTGCGACCGCGGGATGGGGCTGGTGTCGGCGGTCTTCGATCCCGGCCGGCTGGACCACCTGCCGGGCCAGGCGGGCATCGGGCACGTGCGGTATTCCACCATGGGGTCGGTGTCGCCAGCCAACGCCCAGCCCCTGGTGGTCCCCTCACCGTGGGGACCGCTGGCCCTGGCCCACAACGGTCACCTGATCAACGCTGTCCACCTGCGGGGGGAACTGGAGCGCGCCGGGGCCCGCCTGGCCGGCACCACCGACAGCGAGCTGATCGCGCACCTGGTGGCCCGCGCCCCGGCCGCCTCGGTGGAGGACGCGGTCGCCTGGGCGATGGCGCGCCTGGTGGGTGCATTCACCGTGGTGATGCTGGCCGGCGGGCGGGTGCTGGCGTTCCGGGACGCGCATGCCATCCGCCCGCTGGTCCTGGGCACGACCGGGGCGGCCTGGGTGGTGGCCTCGGAGACCTGCGCGCTGTCCGCCGTGGGGGCGGCGGCGGTGAGGGAGGTGGACCCCGGCGAGCTGGTCATCCTGGACGGCGGCGAGCCCCGCAGCCGACAGGCGCTGCCCGCGGACCGGCCGGCCCACTGCGTGTTCGAGTACATCTACTTTGCGCGGCCGGACTCCGTCCTGGCCGGCCGCACCGTGCACCTGGTCCGGCGGCAGATGGGCCGCGTGCTGGCGCGGGAGCATCCGGCAGACGCCGACGTGGTGGTGCCCGTGCCCGACTCGGGCACCTCGGCGGCCATGGGGTATGCCGAGGCCGCGGGGCTTCCGCTGGAGGTGGGGCTGGTCAAGAACCGGTACTCCGGCCGGACGTTCATCCGACCCGATCCCCGCGCGCGGGCACAGGCGGTGCGGGGCGCCCTGGCGGCCCTGCCGGAGGTCCTCCGCGGCCGGCGGGTGGTCCTGGTGGACGACTCGATCGTGCGCGGCACCACCAGCGCGGCCCTGGTGCACCTGCTGCGGAACGCCGGCGCCCGGGAGGTGCACGTGCGGATCTCCTCGCCGCCCATCCGCTTTCCCTGCTACTACGGGGTCGACACCACCAGCCGCGGGCAGCTGGTGGCCGCCGCGCACTCGGTGGAGCAGATCCGGCAGGTGATCGGCGCCGACAGCCTGGGCTACCTCAGCCAGCCGGGACTGGTGGAGGCGCTGCGGCTGCCCCCCCGGCGCCTGTGCATGGCCTGCCTGGACGGCCGCTATCCGACGCCGGTGCCCGCCGGCACGCGGGCGGACCGGGACGCGCTGGAGGCGCAGGAGGTCGCCCCGTGGCCGACGCGCTGACCTACCGCGCCGCCGGCGTGGACCGGGCCGCCGCCGCCCGCGCCCTGGCCCGGGCGGCGGCGGCCATCGGGAGCGCGCGCACCGAGGCGGTGGTGGGCGGCGGTGGCCACTTCGCGGGCCTGTACCGCCTCCCGGACCGCGCCCGCCTCCTGGCGGCGTCGGTGGACGGCGTGGGGACCAAGACGGTCCTGCTGGCGCAGGCCGGCCGCCTGGACATTGCCGGACGCGACGCCGTGGTCCACGGGATCAACGACGTGGCGGTCCTGGGCGCGACCCCGCTGCTGGCCCTGGACTACGTGGCGGCCGGCGCCGACGTGGGCGAGGACGCGGTGGCGGCGGTGATCGCGGGCGCCGCCAGCGCGTGCCGGGAGGAGAGCGTGGCCCTGGTGGGTGGGGAGACGGCCCAGATGCCCGGGGTCTACCACCCGGGTATGCTGGACGTGGCGGCGTGCGTGATCGGGGTGGTGGAGGGCGGGGATCCGTGTGATGGATCGGCCATCCGCCCGGGCGATGCGGTCCTCGGGCTGGCCAGCAGCGGCCTGCACACCAACGGGTTCAGCCTGGTGCGGGCGGTTCTGGCGCGGTGCGGGTGGACGCTGGACACGGTGGTGGCCGACGTGGGCCGCCCGCTGGGGGAGGTGCTGCTGGCGCCTCACCGCTGCTACCGGCGGGTGCTGCTGGCCCTGGCGCGCGCCGGCGTGCTGCGCGGCGCCGCGCACATCACCGGCGGAGGGCTGCCGGGCAACATGATCCGCATCCTGCCGCCCGGCTGCCGGGCGCGGCTGATCCGCGGCCGCTGGCCGGTGCCGCCGATTTATGACGTCCTCGCCCGCGCCGGAGGCATCCCCTCGCGGGAGATGTGGGCGACGTTCAACATGGGGGTGGGCGTCTGCGCCGTGGTGCCGCCCGAGCGCGCCGGGGCGGCGCTGGAGATATGCCGGGATCATCAGGTCCCGGCCTGGCTGGTCGGCGAGGTGGCGGAGGGCGAGCGGGGGGTGGAGGTGGTATGAGCGAGGGCCCAGCGCTTCCGCGGCCGCGCCTGCCCCTCCGCCTGGGCGTCCTGGTCTCGGGACAGGGCACCAACCTCCAGGCCATCCTGGACGCCTGCGGTGGGGGCGAGGTGCCGGCGCGGGTGGTGGTGGTGGTCAGCAGCCGCCCGCAGGCGTACGCGCTGCAGCGGGCCCGGGCGGCCGGCGTGCCGGCCCTGGCGCTGGCCCCGCAGGACTTTCCCGCCCGGCGGGCGTACGACGCCTGCCTGGCGGAGATCCTGGCCGCCCATGGGGTGGACCTGGTCTGCCTGGCGGGCTTTGTGCGTCTTCTGGGCCCGGAGTTCGTCCGCCGTTTCGCGGGCCGCATCCTGAACATCCACCCCTCCCTGCTGCCGGCGTTCGGCGGTCCGGGCATGTACGGGGAGCGGGTGCACGAGGCGGTGCTGCGCAGCGGCGTGAAGATCTCCGGGTGCACGGTGCACCTGGTGGATGAGACCCCCGATGGCGGGCCCATCGTCCTGCAGGCCGCCGTGCCCGTGCGCGACGACGACACCGTCCAGACCCTGGCCGCGCGGGTGGCGGCGCAGGAGCACCGCCTGTACCCGCTGGCCATCCGGCTGTACGCCCTGGGCCGGCTGGCCCTGCGGGGACGCCGGGTGATCATCCAGGATCCCGGGACGGCGGTGGCCACGACCACCGTCGGGACGGCTGTCCAGGACGGAGGGTATCCATGAGGATCCACGACCACACCCCGCAGCCGGCGCGCGGTCGCGACCGGCCGGTACCGGTGCGCCGTGCGCTGCTGAGCGTGTCCGATGCCACCGGCGTGGTGGAGTTGGCCCAGGCCCTGGCGCAGGCCGGCGCCCAGATCCTGGCCACCGCCGGGACCGCCCGGATGCTGCGGCAGGCCGGCGTTCCCGCGATGCCGCTGGAGGCGCTGACGGGATTCACCGAGCTGCTGGACGGACGCGTCAAGACCCTGCACCCCGCGGTGTTCGCCGGCATTCTGGCCCGGGATGTGCCCGCCCACCACCAGCAGCTGGCCAGTCTGGGCGCGCCGCCCATCGACCTGGTGGCGGTCACGTTGTACCCGTTCGAGTCGCGCGCGCCGGGCCCGCCGGAGGAGGCCGCCGACCTCATTGACGTCGGCGGGGTGGCGCTGCTGCGGGCGGCGGCCAAGAACTGGGAGCGGGTCGCCGCGCTGTCGGATCCGTCGCAGTACGGTCCGGTGATCGAGGAGGTGCGCCGTGACGGCGGCCTCTCGGCCGGGACCCGCCGCCGCCTGGCCGCCGCGGCGTTCGCCCGCACCGCCGCCTACGACGCCACCATCGCGGGATCCCTGGCCGCATCCGACGGCCTTCCCGTTCCCTTCGTCCTGGCCTGTCCGTGGGCGAGGCCGCTGCGCTACGGGGAGAATCCCCACCAGCGGGCGGCGTTCTATCGGCCGGCCGCCGCGCCGGAGGGATCCCTGGCGTCCGCGGTGCAGCTGCAGGGCAAGGACCTGTCCTACACCAACCTGCTGGACCTCGACGCGGGCTGGCGGCTGGTCGGCGAGTTCGACGGACCGGCGGCCGCGATCATCAAGCATGCCACCCCCTGCGGGGTGGCCACCGCCTCCACCCTCGCCGCCGCCTATGCCGCCGCGCGGGCGGCCGACCCCGTCTCGGCATTCGGCGGGGTGGTCGCCTTCAACCGGGAGGTGGACGGCGCGACGGCGCAGGCCGTGGTGGAGATCTTCACCGAGGGGGTCGTCGCCCCCGGGTTCACCGACGCGGCCCGCGCGGCTTTCTCCCGCCGGCCCGCCCTGCGGGTGCTGGCGGTGCCCGGCCGGAGGAGAGAGAACGCCTGGGACATCCGGTCGGTAGGCGGGGGCGTGCTGGTGCAGGAGCCCGACGCCCTGGACCTGGACGAGCAGGCCCTGCGGGTGGTCACCCCGCGGGCCCCCACGCCGGAGGAGATGGCCGACCTGCGGTTCGCCTGGATCGTGGCGAAGTGGGTGAAGTCCAACGCCGTCGTCCTGGCCAGAGGCGGCGCCACCGTCGGGATCGGCGCGGGCCAGACCAGCCGGGTCGGCGCCGTGGAGATCGCGGTGAAGGCGGCCGGCGAACGGGCGAAAGGGGCCGCGATGGCCTCCGACGCCTTCTTCCCGTTCCGCGACGGCATCGACGTCGCCGCCCGGGCCGGCGTGACCGCCGTCATCCAGCCCGGCGGGTCGGTGCGGGACGCGGAGGTCATCGCCGCCGCGACCGAGCACGGCATGGCGATGGTCTTCACGGGCATCCGCCACTTCCGCCACTGATTCGGGAGACGCGCCTCCCGCGCGAGGCGCCCCACGGGGTCGTCCCCCGGGGGGACTCGGCCCCTCCGCCTACGCGGCGTCGTCGAGAAGTCCGAGCCGCGCCGCCTCGCGGACGACCTCCGCCCGGCTGCGCACGCCGAGCTTGGCCAGCACCGACGAGACGTGGTGGTCCACCGTCTTGACCGAGACGTACATCCGGGTCGCGATCTCGGCATTGCGGAGACCCTGAGCGATGAGCTTCACGATCTCCGCCTCGCGCGCGGTGAGACCTGCGGGTGCGCGCGGGTGGTGGGGCGCGGTCCGCGCGGAATGCCCCGGACGCCCATGACGCGCAGCCTTCGGCTGACCACGCCGGCCATCGGGCGCGCCCCGAGCCTCTCGAACTCCCCCAGCGCCTGTCGGAGCGGGCCCTCCTCCGGCGCCTCGGCCAGCGCGCGCGCCGCCTCGTGGGGACAGAAGAGACGGGTCCATGCCTCATCCTCCCCGCCGGGCACTAGGATGAACTGTTTCGGTTTAGTGTTGACACCAAAGGAGGGCCATATGACGTATCCTTCCCGTTGGATACCAACCCCACATGGGGAGACGGGGAGGACCGCCTATGACCCTCGAAGCCAGTGTACACGCCTT
>JAVHLZ010000022.1 GCA_031081675.1 Armatimonadota bacterium | reverse complement strand
CGGACCTTCAGGCCAGCGCCTCCCGGACCTGCCGCTCCATCGACCGCAGCGCCTCGCGGGGAGTCTGGATCCCCGCGACGGCTCGCTGGATTCCCACCCACAGGATCTCTTCCACCAGCGGACAGCGGGCGAACCGGGGTAAGATCGCGGCACAGCCCCGGCTGTAGCGCAGGACCGCGGGTCTGCATGCCGCAAGAATGCGCTTCACCACAGGCCGCAACGGAACTCCGCCGCCGGCGGCGGGGATGCAGACCCTCCGGTGCAGCCGCCACTCACCTCCCCTCCGTCGCCTCCGCCCGCAATCGGCGCAGGCGCTTCATCACCTGGGAGCCGCCTTCTCCGAAGTGCCGGGCCAGGTCCAGATACTCCCGGTACAGCACCTCGTAGGTGCGCTGCTCAGCCGGCCGCGGGCGGTAGGGGACGCGCTCGGTGGCGCCCATGCGGGCCACGGCGTCCCGGACGTCGTCGTAGCCACCTGCCGGGGATCCGGCGGCGGCCGCCGCGTAGATGGCGGCACCGACGGCCGACGCATGGGGCACCGGGGCGGCGAGCACCTCGCGACCGGTGATGTCGGCGGTCAGCTGCAGGAGCAGCCGGTTGCGCTCGGCCAGTCCCCCGCAGGCGACGACCTCGCGGATCTGCACTCCCCCGGCCTCAAACGTCTCGATGACCCGTCGGGTGCCGAACGCGGTGGCCTCCAGCAGGGCGCGGTAGACTTCGTGCGGCTCGGTGGTCACCGTCAGCCCCACCAGCAGCCCCGACAGGTCAGCGTCCACCAGGGGGGTGCGGCACCCGTTCCACCAGTCCAGGGCCAGCACTCCCGCCTCCCCGGCCCGCAGGCGAGCCGCCTCTTCTTCCAGGGTCCGGAAGGCGGCCTCTTCGGGACCGTACCGACCGGGCACCGAGGTCCGCACGAACCACTGGAAGATGTCGCCCACCGACGCCTGGCCGGCTTCGTACCCGAAGAACCCCGGAAGGATCCCGTCCTCCACCACCCCGGCGATCCCTCGGATGGGAACCCGGCGGGAGTCCAGGAGCAGGTGGCAGGTCGAGGTCCCCATGATGGCCACCAGCTGCCCGGGGGCGGCGACGCCGACGGCCGGAACGCCGGCGTGGGCGTCGATGACCGCCACGGCGACCGGCGTGCCCGCCCGCAGGCCCAGCCGCTGCGCCCACGATGCCGTCAGTCCCCCCGCGCGCTCGGCCACCGGGCGCGGCGCGCCCAGACACGCCAGCAGCCGGGGAAGGGCGGGATCCAGGGCGGCCAGGAAGGACGCGCGAGGATACCCCGCGTCCTTCTGCCAGTGAGCCTTGTATCCCGCCTGGCACGCGCTGCGCACCTCGTCCCCGGTCAGCTGCCAGACGATCCAGTCGCCGCCCTCGATCCACCGGGCCATGGCGGCGGCTACCGTCGGGGACTCGGCCAGGACCTGCCACCCCTTGGCCCACAGCCACTCGGAGGACGTCTTCCCTCCGTAGTACTGGAGGAAGGCGGCATCGGGGTGTCCCGCGGCGGCGTTGAAGCGGTCGGCGTACGGCTGGGCGGCGTGGTGCTTCCACAGTTTGGGCCAGGCGTGCGGATCACCGGCGAAGTCCTCCAGCAGGCAGAGGGGGGTGCCATCGGCGGTGGCCGGCAGGACGGTACACGAGGTGAAGTCGATCCCCAGGCCGATCACCTGGTCGGGCTCGATGCCGCCGACCACCGCCCGCACCACCTGCTCCAGCGCCCGCAGCCAGTCTCCCGGATGCTGCAACGCCCAGTCGGGAGGGAGCCGTTCGCTGCGCCCCGGCAGCGTGCGGTCGATGACGCCGTGGCGGTAGGCGGCGGAGGCTGTGGCGGCCACGCGCCCGTCCTCCACCGCCACGAGAACCGCCCGGGCGGACTCGGTGCCGAAATCCACGCCCACGGCGTAGCGGGTCATGGTCCCCTGTCCTCAGGCGAAGACCTGATAGTCAATCCCCAGGATCCGGCTGACCCAGATCAGCTCCTGGACGTAGTCCCCGTACACCCCGTGGATGTGGTTGCTGTCATAGGAGGCCAGGAAGACCTCCGGAGGCACCCGGAACCGGGCGAAGGCGTGAGGCCACTCGGGGGTGGTGGCCTCCGCCTTGCGCCAGGCCTCGTCCTCCGGATACTCCACGAATTCCGCCGGCACGATGGCCATCCAGTACCGCCCCTGGCGGCGGGCCAGCCGGGCCAGGGTGACCTGGCCCGGGGCCGCGATGTGGGCCACCGAGGCCCCCCCGGCGGGGAAGTAGATGATTTCGGGGTAGAACCGCACCCGGGGGAGGTTGTCTTCGGGACGGAACGAGCGTCCGGCAAAATAGGTGGCGTGCTGGCCGGAGTTGCACAGGTCCCAGGTGTCGTCGCTGGCGTCGTAGTGGCGTACGTCGGCGAACAGGACCGGCGTGCCCGCCATGTGCTTGAAGATCTCCATGGTCAGGGCGCCGTCCATATCGGCCTCGGTGGCGCAGACGATGGGATCGTGGGGGCCCTCCCAATCGTAGGGGTCGTTGCAGAACGCCTCGGCGATGTCCATGGTGCAGAAGTGGTCGGTCAGCTCGGGCTGCCCCTTGATGCCGCAGAAGTCCAGGCGCCAGTCGGCGATGATGTTCCGCAGGGCGTGGTAGCTGCGGATCTGGCGCTTGAGCAGCTCGGGGGTGAGCTTGCGGCCGTCGTAGTGGATCTGCCCGACGTGTTCCTCCAGCCACCGGAACCCCGCCTCCACCCGATCCTCCGGGACCAGGGCGGCGCGCCGCACGATCTCGAACTGGTCGATGTGCTCCACGTCGATGCCGAACTGCCGCCGCCACTGGTCCAGCGGGCTCTGGGCGGTGTACATGCCCATGGACCGGCCCCCGATCAGCCCGTAGGTCTCTCCCCGCAGGCGGTTGACCGCCACCGCCGCCCGCAGAAACTGCAGGGCCCGGGAGAACACCGCGTCATCGGCCACGTCCCCGGACACCCGGGCGCAGAACGCGCCCACTTGGTCCAGCGCCCCGGCGCTGGCCAGCATGCCCACCAGCCCCGGGTAGCGGGGGTTGACGTTGCTGAACAGCAGGAAGGGCCCCGGCGCGAACTGGCTGGCGATGGCCGGGAGATGGGGAAAGCTCCAGATGGCAAAGTTGAAGACCGTGGCCTCCACCCCTTCGGCGGCCAGGTACCGGCCTTCGCTGCGGGCCAGGTCGGTGGTCCAGACGATGTCGCGTCCGGTCACCACCTCCCACCCCGCCTCCCGCAGGCGGCGGGCCAGCCGGTCCTGGAACTCGCGCGTGAGGGGCAGCAGCTCCTGGTGCACGTGGCGGCGGCCGTCCGAGAAGGTCAGGATCCCGATCCGGGGCGTGCGCATAGGCACCTCCTCGCGGGGTCAGAGGGTGAGAAAACGTTTTCAGGGATCGCCAGGATTTTTCGGCAGCCTGCCGTAAACTCCTCCTGCGGAGAGGAGGGGGACCCCTGGGAGGACCCACCATCAAGGACGTGGCCCGGCGGGCCCGGGTGTCGGTGACCACCGCGGCCCGGGCGCTGGGCGGCTATGGATACGTCTCGTCCGAGACCCGCCGGCGCGTCCAGGAAGCGGCGGCCGCGCTGGACTACCATCCCAACGCCATCGCCCGGAGCATGATCAAGGGGCGCACCCACACCCTGGCGGTGGTCGTCTCGGACAACGCCAACCCCTTCTTCGCTTCCGTCGTCCGCGGCATCGAGGACACGGTCCTCCCCCAGCACTACACGGTGATGCTGTGCAACGCCGATGAGGACCCCCGCAAGGAAGCGACCTACCTGCACGTGATCCGCGAAAAGCGGGTGGACGGGGTGATCCTCTCCCCCTCAGGAGGCCCCCGGGCCCTGCTGCGGTCGTTGCTGTCCCGGGGAACGCCTGTGGTCCTGGTGGACCGCCGGGTGCGGGGGGTGCGGACAGACACCGTCCTGGTGGACAATCGCGCCGGGGCCCGCGCCGCCGTCGGCCACCTGCTGCGGCTGGGCCACCGGCGCATCGGGATCATCAGCGGCCCCCGCCACATCTTCACGGCCCGGGAGCGCCTGGCCGGGTACGTGGAAGCCTTGCGGGAGGCTGGCGTGACGGTGGACCACCGCCTGGTCCTCGAGGGAAACTTCAAGGCCGACAGCGGCTACACTCTGGCCGAGCAGATGGTGAACCTTCCCCACCGGCCCACGGCGGTGTTCACCGCCAACAACCTCATGACCCTGGGAGCCTTGCTGCGCTTCAAGGAGCTGGGGGTGCGCATCCCCCAGGAGATGGCGGTCGTGGGATTTGACGACATGCCCTGGGCGCCGATCCTGACCCCTCCGCTGACGGCCGTCGCCCAGCCGAGTTACGACCTGGGGGTGGCGGCGGCCCGCCTGCTTCTGCAGCGCCTGCGGGAGACCCGCACGCCTCCCCAGACGGTCGTGTTCCAGCCCCGGCTGATCGTCCGCGAGTCCTGCGGGGCTGGCCGCTTTGCCGCGGAATTCCATCGCCGGTGAGGTGGTCTCCCGGTGCGGCTGTTTGTCGATAGCGCCGACGCCGACGCCGCCCGGCAGGCGGCGAGCCTGGGCTACGTCTACGGCGTGACCACCAACCCCACCCTGCTCCGCCGAGCGGGTCTTCGCCGGCCAGATCTCGACGCGTGGGTCCAGGCAGTGCCTGACGCGTTGCGCGAGATCCACCTGCAGGTCTACGCAGACGACGCCGACGGCATGGTCACCGAGGCCCGGACCCTGCACGCCCTGGACCCCGCCCGGATTGTGGTCAAAATTCCAGCCACGCCCGCGGGATACCGGGCGGCTCACCTCCTGGGGCGGGACCGGGTACCGGTCACGATGACCGCCGTGTTCTCCGTCCGACAGGTGATCCTGGCCGCCGCCGTAGACGCCCGCTACGCTGCCGTCTACGTGGGACGTCTGCCCAAGGACCGGTGGGGTCTGGTGCGGCGGATGATGGCCGCCGCCCAGGCGCAGCGGCCGCCTCTGCGCGTGCTGGCCGCCAGCGTCCGCACGGCAAACGACGTCGAACGCCTGGCAATGTTGAGCGTGCCTGCCGCAACCCTTCCGCCAGATGTCCTGCGGGCACTACCGGAGGACCCGGCCACCGCCCGGGCCGTCCGCCGTTTTCGCGCCGACGCCGCGTACCTGCGATGACCCGGGTGACCGCCATCGGAGAGATCCTGGTCGACTTCACCCCCATCGTCGAGGAGGGGCGCACCGTGGGATTCCGCATGCACCCTGGGGGGTCCCCATTCAACGTGGCGGTGGCCCTGGCGCGCCTGGGAGTGCCGGTGGAGTTCGCGGGCAAGGTCTCCACCGACTTTTTCGGCCGGTTCTTGATGGACGTTCTGACCCGAGAGGGTGTGGGGACCCGTTTCCTCCGCCGGTCGGACGCTCCCACCACCCTGGCGTTCGTGGCCCTGGAAGGCGGCGAGCCGTCGTTTGCCTTCTACGGCGCCGGAGCGGCCGATACGCTCCTGTCCGCGGATGAACTTCCCGAGGACATCGTGACAAGCCCGGTCCTCCACTGTGGATCCATCAGCCTGCTCCGCGGGGTGACGGCGGATACCATCGTCACGCTTGTGGCCCGGATGCGGCGCACGTCCTTCCTGTCGTGCGATCCCAATATCCGTCCATCCCTGGTCGCCGACCCGGACGAATTCCGCCGCACGCTGCGAGAACTGTTTGCCTCCTCTGATGTGGTCAAGATGAGCGCCGCCGATGCGTCCTGGATCTTTCCCGACCGTCCGCTGCCCGGGGTGGCCAGCGAGGTACTGGGGCTGGGAGCCGCCATGGCGGTGATCACCCGCGGATCCCGCGGGGCCTCCGCGTGGACGGCGGCCACTTCGGCGGAGGTCGGCACCCCTCAGGTACCAGTGGTTGACACCGTCGGGGCCGGGGACGCGTTCACCGCAGGCTTGCTGTACGCTCTTGACGAGCTGGGGGCAACTTCCCGGCCGGCGCTGGAGGGCCTGACGGCCGCGTCGCTGCACCGAGTCCTGCGGATCGCCAGCGCCGCGGCGGCTCTGACCTGCACCCGCGCCGGCGCCGACCCGCCGCGGCGTCGGGAACTCCTCGACTTCCTCGAGGCACGGTAAGATCCGGTTACCGCCGCAGCAGGGACCGCAGGACGAACCCCACGTTGGCCGGCCGTTCGGCCAGCCGCCGCATGAAGTAGGGAAACCACTCGGTCCCGAACGGGGTGGCCACCAGGACCCGGTAGCCCCGCCGCACCAGGTCGGCCTGCAGCCTGGGGCGCACTCCGTAGAGCATCTGGAACTCAAACCGGTCCGGCGGGATGCGACGGGTCTGGGCGAATGCGATGGCGCGGGCGATGATGCGCTCGTCGTGGGTGGCCACCGCCGTATAGCCGCCGTCGGCCAGCATCCGCTCCATCAGCCGCACGTAGGCCCGGTCCACGTCGGCCTTGCGGGGATAGGCCACCTCGGGCGGCTCCAGGTACGCCCCCTTGACCAGCCGCAGGTTCGGACGCAGGGGAAGCAGCGACTCCAGATCCCGCTCGCTCCGGTAGAGGTAAGCCTGCACCACGGCTCCCACGTTGTCATACCCGTCCTCCCGCAGCCGCCGGTAGATGCGCAGCGTCGCGTCCACGCGATGGGACTCCTCCATGTCGATCCGCACGAAGGTACGCCGTTCCGCCGCCCGGGCCACGATCCGCCGCAGGTTGCGGTAGGCCACGTCCTCGCCCAGGTCCAGCCCCAGGTGGGTCAGCTTCAGGGCGATGTTGGTGGGCAGCCCCTCGGCGGCCAGCCGGTCCAGGATCTGCAGGTACGCCGTCACCACGCCCATGGCCGTCTCCGCATCCCGCACGCCCTCGCCCAGCAGGGTGGTGTTGGTCCGGAAGCCGTCGGCGGTCAGCCGGTGCAGCACCCGCACGCACTCATCGAGCGTCTCTCCGGCCACAAAGCGGAACGCCCCCAGGCGCCGGCCGTGGCGGCGGGCCCACAGGTACAGGCGCGGCTGCCGCGACGCCCACAGGAAAACCCGCCGCATGACCCGCTGGGGAACGACCGCCATGGCGACACCTCCGCACCGGCGGCGGGGCCTGTCCGCCGGTTCAGTCTCGCGCGCCGGCCACCCGCACCCCCACCTCGTCCAGGTGGCGCAACAGGTCCGCCGGATCCTCGTAGACTCGGTACGCCCCGGCGCGCTCCAGCTCGTCGAGGCCATAGCCGCCCGAGAGCACCCCCACGCCCAGGGCGCCGGCCCGGCGGGCCGCCAGCAGGTCCCAGACGCTGTCGCCGACCACCACCGCGTGGCCGGGAGCCACCCCGAGGCGGGAGGCGGCCGCCAGGAACAGGTCCGGGTCGGGCTTGGCCCGGGCCACGTCGTCCCGGGTCACCACGCGTTCCGACAGCTCCAGGCCGAGGACCCGCAGCGTCGCCGCCGCCGTCTCCCGGCGACCGCTGGTGGCGATGGCCCAGGGGACCCCCGCGGCCGTCAGGGTCTCCAGCAACTCCCGGGCCCCGGGCAGGGGGCGCACCTGCCCCACCAGCCGCGCGTACGCCTCCCGATGCGCCTGCTGCATCCGGGCGATCTCCTCCGCCGTCAGCGAGCGGCCGGTTTCCCGCAACAGGGCGGTGACGAACAGGCCGCCGCTCATGCCGATCCTCCGGTGAATGCGCCACACGGACAGCCCGATGCCCGACGCCTCCAGGGCCTCCCGCCACGCCAGTACGTGCTGGTAGACGCTGTCCACCAGCGTCCCGTCCAGATCACACAGAAACGCCACCTGCTGGTCGCCCACGATCAGCCTCCTCCCGGGGAGCCGGCCTGCGGAACTGTTCGGGGAGGTGAGCGGACCTCCCACGAACCGTGCGGCGCTCTGGGGTGTCCTATCCCGCCTTCTTCAGCTGGCGGCGGTACATCTCCACCAGCTCGTCCACCGTGGTGGCCTCGGTGGGCCCTTTGTCCCGCCGCTCGCGGGTGAACCGCGGGAACCGGATGGCCAACCCGGAGCCTTCCCGCACGGCTCCCCATCCGGCGGTGTGCACCGGGCTGAGGGTGATCTCGGCGCCGATCACCTCGAAGACCAGGGCGGGCTCGATCCACACGTCCGGCTCCAGGCGGCTGTCCACCGAGCGGGGGCGGTCGGGGACCTGGTACGGGCGCAGGCGCCCGGGGAGCTCGGCCAGGAACTCGTCGGTGAACCCCGAGCCCAGCTTGCAGACGGTGCGGAACATCTCGGCCTGGGGGTCGTAGGCGGCCATGAGCAGCGCCCCGTAGGTGCCACCGCGGCGGCCGCGCCCGTGAAAGGCGCCCACCACCACCAGATCCACCGCGTCGGTCATCTCGCTGCGGTACTCCCTCTTGAACTTGATCCACAGCCACCCCCGGGCCCCCGCCTGGTACACTCCGCCCGGAGCCTTGCAGACCAGCCCCTCGCACCCGTCCTGGACGGCCTGCTCGAAGATCTCCTCCAGCTCCCGGACGGTGGCCACCTCCCGGTAGGTGGCCACCCCCATCCGCTCGCCGGGGGTCACCAGCGTCTCCAGCCGTGCGTGGCGTTCGGCATAGGGACGCTCGGTGAGGTCCTCCCCGTCGGCGAACAGGGCGTCGAACAGGTACACCGCCACGGGGATCTCCCGCATGGCCTCCTCGATGCCGTACTTGCGGCGGCGGGGCATCAGGTCCTGGAACGGGCGCAGGTCCCCGGTGTCGGGATCGACGGCCACCACCTCGCCCTCCAGAATCGCCTCGGTCGCGCGGACATGGCGGCCCACCAGCTCCGCCACGTCCGGATACTGGGAGGTGATTTTCTCCAGGCGGCGCGAGAACAGTTCCACCCGCTCCCCCTGCTTGTGGATCTGGAGGCGCTCGCCATCGTACTTGTACTCGGCGATGCACCGCCCGCCCATCTTCTCCAGCAGCTCGGCGGGATCGCCCAGCCGTTCGGCGAGCATGGGACGGATGGGCTTGCCCACCACCACGTGCACGCGCCTGATGGCCTCCACCCCGCCCCGGGCGACGGTCTCGGCGACATAGCCCAGGTCGGAGGTCAGGTTGTACGCCCGCTCCAGATCCCGCCGGGCCTCCCGGCCGCCGGCGAAGACCGTGGCCAGGGCATCCAGCACGGTCATGTCGCCCACGCCCAACCGCAGCCGCCCGGTGACGGTGCGCACGATGTACTTGGCTTCCGCGGGGGTGGCCCGGCGCAGCAGCCCGGCCAGGATGTCCAGCTTGGCCGCCTGGGCACCCTTGCCCGAGGCGCGGGCCGAGCGGTCCAGCTCCCCGTACACCTCGTCCACCGTCAGGGTCGCCCGACGGCTTCCGGAAGCCGCCAGGAGTTCCTCGGCCACCAGGCCCAGGTCGCCCGCCCGGGCCAGGCGGCGCTCGACCTCCTCGGCGTCCGCACCGGCGGCCGCCGCCACGGCCCGCACCGCCAGCTTCTCGGCGACCCCGATCTCGATGCCCTCGTAGTCGGGGTACAGCTTGCCCTGGGTCAGGTAGACCACCCGGCCGATGACCTCGGGCGGAGTCTGGCGGAACAGGTCGGCCAGCAGCGCCGTCATCTCCAGCCGGGAGGTGGTGGCCTCGATGCGGGCGTAGGCGTCGGCGAGCGCGTGGTACTTCACGGCGCTGCATCTCTTGCCCGCCGGCGCGTCCAACTCCTCCCGGGCGGCGGGAGAGAGCCGCCCCCGCAGGGAATGTTCACGGGGGACGCCTGATGGACATTCTGCGCAGGCTCAGGGCGTTGTGGGGAGGCCGCCCCGCCGGGCCCCCCGGGGCGCTGGTGTTCTCCGTGCAGTGCGATCACTGCGGGGAGGTCGTCCAGGTGCGGGTGGATCCCCGGTGGGACCTCTCGCAGGAGTTCGATGGAGATCTGACCGGGTACCGCCTGTCCAAGGACGTGCTGGGGGTACGGTGCAACCGCCTGATGCGGCTGCGGGTGTCCTTCGACCGCTCCTACCGCATCACCGCCACCGAGGTGGACGGCGGCAGGCTGGTCGCCGGCCCCGGGATGCCCGGGGCGTCCTGATCCCTGGTCCCGCGGTAGCTGGAACCGCCCCGGTTACCTCCCGCCCACCACCGCCGACTCGACCCGGGCCGCCTGGGCAAACTCCCGCAGGCGGCGGGTGGCGTGCTGGACGTGCTCGCCCATGCGGCCGGCGGGGTACGAGCCGGGGGCGAAGATCACCACCAGGCAGCGGGTGGTCTGCTCGGTGATGGCGGTCCGCCGCGAGTCGTTGGTGGGCCCGCCGAACGGCCCCCGGCTGTCGAACAGGGCCAGGCGGCCGGCCACCGAGAACAGTCCCTTGCCCAGGGACTCGTAGGCCTCGCCGGCCTGGCCTCGCCGGACCGTGACCGGACCGACGATGCGGTCCGCGTCGTACAGCCCGATGGGCAGGAGGAACTCCAGGGAGCACAGGTTGATGGCATCCACCAGCGAGTTGATCCGGTACAGGGGGTCTCCGCGGAGGACGCGGCGCAGCAACGCCTCCGACGACGGCCGGACCTTGGTGGGATCCACGCCGGTCCTGCGGTACAGCTCCCGGGCGGACTGCAGTTCGGGGATGTCGGCCGGCGCCTTCCCTCCGTGGCGCGCCCGCAGATCCGCCGCCACCCGATCCATCTCGGCCCAGACGTCGGGCGCCTCCCCCCGCACCACCACCCCGTCGGCGCGGATCACGCCCAGGCAGACCACGTCCCGCAGGTCAGGGGCAACGTCCAGCATCTCCGCCTCCCCTTCGGTATTCGGCCGGCCCCACCCCCTCCCCCGCCAGGGGGAAGCGGCGCCGGCGGCGAACCCGCCCACATCTCCACCATGACGGAGGTGGCGCACATGGCCGATCTGGTCCACCGGCGACTGCTGGATCTGGAATCCGAAGCGTTGACCCCGCAGATCACCCGGCGGATGCTGTGGGGCGACAGGTTGATGGTGGCCTACCTGGAGTTCACAAAGGGCGCGGTGGTCCCGGTCCACCAGCACGAGAACGAGCAGCTCACGTACTGCATCTCGGGCCTCATGAAGTTCACCCTGCCCACCCGGGGAGACCTCATTCTCCGGCCCGGGGAGATCCTGCTGATCCCCGGCGGGGTTCCCCACGGAGCCGAGATGCTGGAGGAGACGGTGGAGATGGACGTCTTCAGCCCGCCCCGGCAGGACTGGATCAACAGGACCGACGACTACTTGAGACGGTGACGAAACGGGGGGGGTTCAAGCTGCTTCATCTCGCCCATCTCCTCCATCTGCTCGATCTGCCTCCGATCGCCCTGTCTTGCCCTCTTCCGTCTTCCCTCTTCCCTTCCTCAGACCCCGTTGTCCACCCGGATGACGTTGAGGACGGCCCGGACCACATCCAGGCCCGTCAGCCGCGCCAGGACCCTGCGCACGGCCCGCTCGGCGGCGTCGTGGGTGACCAGAATCACGTCGGCCACCTCCCCGCGGCTCTTCTGGACGATGGACGCGATGCTGACCTGCTCCTCCCCGAAGACCGCCGCCACCCGGGCGAACACCCCGGGGCGGTCGACCACCTGCAGGGAGAGGTAATACGGCACCACCAGGTCATCCAGAGGGCGGATCGGCCTCCGGGCGCCGGCCAGCAGGGGGCGGCCGCGCACGCCGGCCAGTAGCTGTCGGGCGACGGCCACGATGTCGCCCACCACCGCGGTGGCCGTGGGCGCCCCGCCGGCGCCGCGGCCGCTGAAGACCACGCGCCCCAGATCCGGCCCTTCCACCAGGACCGCATTGAACTCGTCGGGCACCAGGGCGAGCGGGTGGTCGAGGGGGATCAGGGCGGGGTGCACCCGCGCCTCCACCTCCCCGTCCCGGTTCCGGGCGACGGCCAGCAGCTTGATGGTGAACCCCAGGTCCCGGGCGTACGCAAAGTCGCGGGGCGTGATCCGCGTGATTCCTTCCCGGTAGACGTCGGCACCGGTGACCTGGCAGCGGAACGCCACGGACGCCAGAATGGCCAGCTTGCTGGCCGCGTCGTGACCCTCCAGGTCCTCGGTGGGATCGGCCTCGGCGAACCCGCGGCGGCGGGCCTCGGCCAGCGCCTGCTCCAGTGTCCAGCCCTGGTGGGCCATGCGCGTGAGGATGAAGTTGGTGGTGCCGTTAAGGATGCCCGTGAGCGCCTGCAGGCGCGCTCCCGCCAGGGACTCGCTGATGGGCCGGATGAGGGGAATGCCCCCGCCCACGCTGCCCTCAAAGTACAGGTGGGCGCCGCTGCGGGCGGCAGCGGCGGACAGCTCGGCTCCGCAGGCCGCCAGCAGCGCCTTGTTCGCGGTGACCACGGAGGCCCCCCGCGCCAGGGCCTGCATCAGGTAGTGCCGGGCGGGCTCGAGGCCGCCGATGAGCTCCACCACCACGTCCACGTCGGGAGCGGTGGCCACCGCCTCGGCGGGGGCCAGTATCCCGGGGGGCAGGGAGACCGCCCGGGACCGCTCCGGCCGCGCCACGGCCACCCGCCGCACCTCCACCGGGCAGCCGGCGGCCGCGGCCACGGTCTCCCGGTCCTGCAGCAGCCGGTAGACTTCGGCCCCCACCGTGCCCAGCCCCAGCAATCCCACGCCGATGGTCCGCACCGTGCCCGGCCTCACGCGAAGTAGCAATCTTCATAGCAGCCGCGTCCGCGCCCTGTCAACGGTCCGGCCGGGGAGCCCGGGCGTTTGAAGGCTGCCGCGGGCGCGGGTATGCTGGAGGCACACCGACGGGATCGGAGGGATCCCCATGCTGATCAGCCCCACGATGGCCAAAGCCATCCAGGACCAGATCGGCCGGGAGTTCGGCGCATTCCTGCAGTATGTCGCCATCGCCGCCCACTTCGACGGCCAGAGCCTGCCCCAGCTGGCGGCTCACTTCTCCCGCCAGGCCGAGGAAGAACGGGAACACGCCATGCGGTTCATCCGCTACCTCATCGACGCCGGCGCCCCGGTGGTCATCCCCGCGGTGGCCGCGCCCCAGGCGGCGTTCGCCACCGCCGAGGAGGCCGTGGCCCTCTCCCTGCGGTGGGAGCAGGAGGTCACCCGGCAGATTCACGGCATCCTGGAGCTGGCGCTGCGGGAGAACGATTACACCACCCAGCAGTTCCTCCAGTGGTTCGTGGAAGAGCAGCTGGAGGAGGTGTCCAGCATGGACAAGCTCCTCAGCGTGGTCCGCCGGGCGGGCGAGGGAGGGCTGCTGCTGGTCGAGGACTACCTGGCCCGCGCCCGGGAGGACACGGGAGCCAAGGACTGAGGCAGGTGCCGCCGTGTGGTCTGCCGGCCTGAGCGCACAGGTGCGGGAGAGGGCGGCCGCCGGGCGCCCCCTGCGGGTGGGGCTGGTCGGGGCGGGAGCGTTCGGCACCATGTTCCTGGCCCAGGCCCGCCGCCTGCCGGGCCTGCACGTGCTGGGCGTGGCCGACCTGGATGCCGCCCGCGCCCGCCGGGCCCTGGAGCGGGCCGGATGGGCGCCGGAGAGGTGCGCGGCGTCTGCCGCCGCCGCCCTGTCCAGCGGCGGGACGTGGATCACCGACGATGCCCTGGCGCTGATCCGCGCCGACGGCCTGGACGTTGTGGTGGAGGCGACCGGGTCTCCCTCGGCCGGCATCGCCCATGCCCTGGAGGCGATCGCCTGCGGGCGCCACGTGGTCATGGTCACGGTGGAGGCCGACGTCCTGGCCGGTCCGCCGCTGGCGCGGCGCGCCGCCCGCGCCAGCGTGGTCTACAGCCTGGCCTATGGAGACCAGCCCGCGCTGATCTGCGAACTGGTGGAGTGGGCCCGGGCGTGCGGGCTGGAGGTGGTGTGCGCCGGCAAGGGGACCAAATACCTGCCCGCCTACCATCGCGTCACGCCCGACGAGGTGTGGGAGCATTACGGGTTCACCTCCGAGGTGGTAGCCCGGGGAGGCTACAACGCCCGCATGTTCACCTCGTTCCTGGACACCACCAAATCGGCCATCGAGATGGCGGCGGTCTGCAACGCGACCGGGCTTCTCCCCCAGGACGAGGGCCTGCAGTTCCCTCCCGCCGGCGTGGACGACCTGCCCCAGGTCTGCCGGCCGCGCTCTGCCGGGGGCTGGCTGAGCCGGGAGCCGACCGTGGAAGTCGTCAGCAGCCTGCACCGGGACGGTCGGCCTGTGCCGCGGGATCTCCGCTGGGGCGTGTTCGTGATCGTGCGGGCCCCCGACGACTACGTGGGCCACTGCTTTGCCGAGTACGGCCTGCTGACCGACGACTCGGGCACCTACGCGGCCATGTACCGGCCCTACCACCTGGTGGGGCTGGAGGTGACGGTGAGCGTCCTGCGGGCCGGGCTGCGCGGTGAACCCACGGGGCATCCCGGCGCCTTCGTTGCCGACGTGGTGGCGGCGGCGAAGCGGGACCTGGACCCAGGGGTGGTCCTGGACGGGGAGGGCGGATACTGCGTGTACGGCGCGCTGCGATCCGCGGAGTGGTCGCTGCGGGAGGGCGCGCTGCCGGTGGGGCTGACCCACGGCGCCCGGCTCCTGCGGCCGGTGCGGGCCGGCGAGGTTCTCCGCTGGCCTGACGTGGCGCCGGCCGCCGACGACGCCGTGCGCCTGCGGCAGGAGATGGAACGCGAGGAGACTGCGGCGCGCGGTCAGGCCGCCGGCTGAGCGACGCTGCCGTCTCGATCCGTCAGGACTCGCCCGCAGCCGCGAGGGCCTCCACCCGCGGCAGGATGTCCGCGCGCAGGCCGATCTCGCTGAAGATCTCCGCCCAGAATCGCGCCGCCTCCACGGTGGGATAGGGGCGGCTGACCACCAGATAGCCGGCGCCGGCCCGCACCACCGACGCGATGTAGCCCTTGCGCCGGACCGCCCGCGCCCGGGCCTCGGCGTCCTGACGGCGGGCGAACCGGCCGAACACCACCCGCGCCGCGGCCGGACGCGCGGAGGACACACGGCCGGCCGGACCGGCATCCGCCGGTACCTGCACGGCCGGAGGCGACGGCCGCAGGGTGGGGGAGACTTCCAGAACCCGCGTCGCCGCCCGCGCCTGAGACTCCTCCAGGGACGTCCGCAGGCCCCAGTACGGCCCCGCCCCGGCCAGGGCGACGACCCCCGCGGCCAGCGCCGCCTGCGCGGCCGCGACCAGCGCCGGCCGGTGCGCGGGAGACCGGAGCAGCGATCGGGTTCCGACCTCCCAGGTGGCCATGTCCCCTCCAGTATCCCACGGCCGGCCGCGCCCGGCAACGCGCCGAGGTCATCCCAGCAGCCGGGCCGCCCGGATGCCGTCCAGGATCATCTGCACGGCCAGCGCCGAGAGCAGGATGCCCATCAGCCGCGACAGCACGTGGATGCCGGTCACCCCCAGCACCCGGCTGACCGTCTCCGCCGCCCGCAGCACCAGCCAGGTGACCGACATGGTGACGATCATGGCCGCCGCCACCATGGCCACCCGCACCGGTTCGCCCGACGCCTGCCCCATCAGCAGGACGGTGGCGGCGATGGTGCCAGGACCGCTGAGGGTGGGAATGGCCAGGGGGAAGATGCTGACGTCGTGGTGGCGGGCGAGGGCGTCGGCCTCCTCCTCCGGGGTTTCCCGGGCGCCCGAGCGTCGGGCGAACAGCATGTCCACCGCGATCAGGAACAGCAGCAGCCCGCCCGAGATCTGGAAGGCGGGGATGGACACCCGCAAAATCCGCAGCAGGGGCTGGCCGGCCACCGCGAACAGGATCATGACCGCCAGGGCCACGGTCACGGCGCGGCGGGCGATGCGGCGGCGCTGCGCGGAAGTGGCCGCGGGGGTCAGGCTCAAGAAGATCGGCACGGTGCCGACCGGGTCCACCATGGCCAGCAGGGTGGCCAGAGCCGACAGGCCGAAGGTCACGTCCACGCTTTCCAGGATATCAGACGCTCCCGCCAGGACTGCCCGCAGCGGAGGCGAACGTCGCAGGGGATGGGAACCTCCTCCCCCGCGCCCCTGGCGGAGGTCGCCGCCCTGTTCGCCCGGCTGGGCGCGACCGCCTTCGGTGGCCCCGCCGCCCATATCGCCCTGATGCACCGGGAAATCGTGGTGCGCCGACGGTGGATGGGTGAGCGGGAGTTCCTGGATCTCGTGGGGGCCACCAACCTCATCCCCGGGCCCAACTCCACCGAACTGGCCATGCACGCCGGCTACCGGCGGGCCGGCTGGCCGGGGCTGGCGGTGGCCGGCGTGTGCTTCGTCCTGCCGGCAACGGTGGCCGTCCTGGGCCTGGCGTGGGCGTACGTCCGATTCGGGTCGCTCCCGGAGGCGGCGGGAGTCCTCTACGGGGTGAAGCCGGTCATCCTCGCGGTGGTTCTCCAGGCCCTGGGGAGCCTGGGGCGGGCGGCGGTTCGCGATGCCCCGACCGCCGCGGTGGGGCTGGCCGCGCTGGCCCTGTACCTGCGCGGGGCGGACGAGATCGCCCTGCTGGCCGCCGGCGGGCTCCTGGTGGCGGGGATGCGAAGGACCTGGCGCGTCCTGCCCGCCGCTGTGCCGGTGGCCTGGCTGGCCGGCGGAGCGGGGGCGGCCGCCCCCTTCAGCCTGGATCGTCTGGCGCTGGTCTTCCTGAAGATCGGGGCCGTGCTCTACGGCAGCGGGTACGTGCTGCTGGCGTTCCTGCGCGCGGACCTGGTGGTGCGCCTCGGATGGCTCACCGAGCAGCACCTGCTGGACGCGGTCGCGGCCGGGCAGGTGACCCCGGGCCCGCTGTTCACCACGGCCACCTTTGTGGGCTACCTGCTGGACGGGCTGCCGGGGGCGCTGGTCGCCACCGTGGCCATCTTCCTGCCGGGGGTCGTCTTCGTGGCCCTCAGCCATCCGCTGGTCCCGCGCGTGCGCCAGTCGGCGGCCGCCGGGGCGGTCCTGGACGGGGTCAACGTCGCGTCCCTGGCCCTGATGGCGGGCGTCTCCTGGCAGCTGGCCCGGGCGGCGGTGGTGGATCTGCCGACGGCCGCGCTGGCCGGGGCCGCCGCCGTCCTGCTGGTCCGCACCCGGCTGAACTCCGCCTGGCTGGTCGCCGCAGGAGGGCTGGCGGGGTGGGCAATCCGGACGCTGACACGCTGACTGCCGCGGACAGGACGCATCCGATGACGTCACCGACACGCCTGTGGACACTGCGGGCTGCCGCCATCGGGCTGGCCTACTTCAGTTCCCAGATGGCGGTGGCCCTGTACAACGCCTACCTGCCGATCTTCTACGGCGCCTTCGTGGCCAGCAACGCGGTGATCGGGCTGATCATGATCATCGACAACATCGCGTCCATGACCGTGCAGCCGTACTTCGGAGGGCTCAGCGACCGCGTGCAGACCCGGTGGGGCCGGCGCACGCCGTTCCTGCTGGTGGGCATGCCCCTGACGGCCGTGGCCTTCGCGCTCATCCCCCGGGCCCCGGACCTGGCGGCGTTGTTTGCGGCCACCGTCCTGCTCAACGTAGCCGCCTCGGTCTTCACCAGCCCCAGCTACGCCCTGATGCCCGACACCACCCCGCCGCCGCTGCGGGGCCGCGCCAACGGCATCATCAACCTCATGGGAGGGCTGGGCGCCCTGGTGGCTTTCTTCTACCTGTCGGAGCTGTACCGGCGCTCGCGCACGCTTCCCTTCGACGTCGCCGGGGCGCTGCTGGTGGCATCCCTGGCCGTGATCCTGCTGGCCGTCCCCGAGCGGCGCCTGGCCCTGGCGGCCGGAGACGTGCGCAGCCCGGCCGGAGACGCCTCCACTGGCCGGCTCCTGCCTGCGGCGCGGGCGGTGGTCCGCAGCCCGGACCGCAGCCTCCTGCTGCTCCTCACCGGCGCGTGGGCGGCGGTGGCGGCCGTCAACGGCGTGCAGAACATGTTCACCCGCTACGGCGTGCACTACCTGGGGCTGGACCCCTCGGGAGCCACCCAGCTGCTCGGGTTCTTTGCCGCCGCCTTCCTCCTCAGCGCGGTCCCGGCGGGGACCGCGGGAGACCGGATCGGCCGGCTGCGGGCCATCCGGGTGGGGGTGGCAGGCACCCTGGCGGTCTTTGTCGCCATCTCGGTGGTCCGCCACCCGGTGCTGTACCGCGCCCTGCTGGTCACCGGAGGCGTGGCGTGGGCCCTGTGGGTGGTTAACGCCTACCCGTTCCTGATCGACCGGGTGGCGGCATCGGAGACCGGCACCTACACCGGACTGTGGAACGCGGTTCTGGGGTTCGCGGGGCTGGCGTCGCCGCCGGTGTACGGGCTGGCGGTGGACGCCCTGGGGTTCGGCGCCTTCTTCCTCCCGGGCATCCTGTTCATGGGCGCGGCGCTGGCGTGCGTGCTGGCCATCCGCGACGGCGACCGGACGCGCGCGTCCGCTTCGCGCTAGGCGGCCGCTTTTCAACCCGCGCCCGGGTGATTACAATTCCCTGCGGAGACCCGTCCCCGCCACACCACTCTGCGGGTCCTCGCGTGCAGGAGGTCAAGCATGAATCGCACCTGGCTGGCGCAGTGGCTGGTGATCGTTCTCTCGGTGGGCATGGCGGCGCTGCCTGCGGCCGCCGGATTCCAGGGGTTGCGGATTTCCACGCCCTATCCCTCGCAGGCCGCCCAGGTGGGGGAGGCGGTGACCCTCTCCCTGACCGTCAAGAACTTCGGCCTGCCCCCCCAGTCGGTGGCGCTGCGGGTCGTCTCCGCCCCGCCGGGGTGGAAGGCCACGTTCCTGGGCGGCGGCCGGCCGATCCAGTCGGTGTTCGTGGACCCCGATCAGGAGAACACCATCTCCCTGCGCCTGGAGCCTCCCCGGGGCGTGCGGCCGGGGACCTACCGGTTCACGATCCTGGCCAGCGGGCAGAACGCCTCGGCCACCCTGCCCATCACCCTCACCCTGGGCGCGGTCCTGCCCCGCCGGCTCTCCCTGAGCGCCGAGCTGCCGGTGCTGCGCGGGTCGCCCACCAGCAGCTTCCGCTACCGGCTCACCCTGCGGAACGAGAGCGACCAGGAAGTGCTGGTGAATTTGGACGCCGACGCTCCCCAGGGATTCCGGGTGACCTTCAGTACCTTCGGCCAGGAGGTGGCCAGCCTGCCCATCAAGGCGGGGGAGTCCAAGGACTTTGACGCCGAGGTGTCGCTGCCGCCGCGGGTGGCCGCCGGTACGTACCCCATCACGGTGCGGGCGGTCGGCGGGGATGCCACCGCCACCCTGCAGCTCAGCCTGGAGGTGACCGGGCGGCCCGACCTCACCGTCACCACTCCCGACGACCGCCTGTCGGGCCGCGCCACCGCCGGTCGCACCACTCCCCTGAAGCTCAAGATCAAGAACACCGGCAGCGCCCCGGCGCGCAACGTGACCTTTTCGGCGTCGGAGCCGTCGGGGTGGGAGGTCAAGTTCGTCCCCGAGCGGGTGGACGAGATCCCGGCCAACGGGGAGGCGGACGTCACCGCCGAGATCACCCCGTCGGCCAAGGCCCTGACCGGGGACTACATGGTCACCATCACCGCCAGCGCCGGGGACGTCAGCCGCTCGGCGGACTTCCGCATCACCGTCACCACCTCCACGCTGTGGGGCGCGGTGGGCGTGGTCCTGGTGGCGGTGGCCCTGGGCGTGGTCACCTTTGCCGTGAACCGGTACGGCCGGCGATGACGGCGGTCATCGACACCGAGGGGCTGACCAAACACTACGGCCCCGTGGTGGCCGTGGAGGATCTCACCCTGCGCGTCGCCGCGGGGGAGGTCTTCGGCATGCTGGGCCCCAACGGCTCGGGCAAGACCACCACCATCCTGATGCTGCTGGGACTCACCGACCCCACCTCGGGCACGGTCCGGGTGCTGGGCTACGACCCCTCCCGCCACCCCCTGGAGGTGAAGCGCCGGGTGGGCTACCTGCCCGACTCGGTGGGGTTCTACGACGACCTGACCGCGCGGGAGAACCTGCGCTACACGGCGCGCCTCAATGGCCTGAGCCGGTCGGAGGCGGAGAGCCGCATTGACGAGGCGCTGGCCCGCGTGGGCCTGACCGAGGTGGCCGACCGCCGTGTGGGCGCCTACTCCCGGGGGATGCGCCAGCGCCTGGGGCTGGCCGACGTGCTGATCAAGCGGCCGGAGATCGCCATCCTGGACGAGCCCACGGCGGGGCTGGACCCCGAGGCGGCGCACGAGTTCCTGGACCTCATCCGCGGCCTGAAGGCCCAGGGCATCACCATCCTGCTGGCGTCCCACCTGCTGCACCAGGTCCAGGCCGTCTGCGACCGGGTGGGCCTGTTCTCCCGGGGCCGCATGGTGCTGGAGGGGACATTCGAGAGCCTGGCCGACCGCATCCTCGGGGGAGCCTACCGCATCCACGTGGAGACGGCGCGGGCCGACGGCCTGGAACCGGCCCTGCGAGCCATCCCCGGGGTGACCCGGGTGGTGCAGGAGAGGCCCGGCCGGTTCCGCCTGGAGGCGCAACTGGACTGCCGGGCGGAGGTGGCCCGGCAGGTCGTCACCCGGGGGGCGGACCTGCTGTCGCTGTCGCTGGAGCGGCCGACCCTGGACGAGGTCTACACCCGCTACTTCCAGGAGGCGTCCCGTGAAGCGTGAAGGCTCACCCTGGACCGGACTGTGGGCGGTGGTCCTCAAGGAGCTGGCCGACCACCTCGGCAGTGCGCGCATGCAGCTGCTGGAGGGGTTGATCTTCCTGACGGCCTTCGGGGCCACCTACACGGCCGTCCGGCAGCTCAAGGCCACCGTGGCCGAGGACCCGTTCGTCTACCTGAAGCTGTTCACCACTTCCCAGGAGCCCCTGCCGTCCTTTGTGGCGTTTTTGGGGTTCTTCCTGCCCCTGGCGGCCATCGCCCTGGGGTTTGACTCCATCAACGGCGAGCACAACCGGCGCACCCTGAGCCGGGTCCTGGCCCAGCCCATCTACCGCGACGCCCTGCTGGTGGGCAAGTTCCTGGCCGGGATGTTCACCCTGGGGATCAGCCTGCTGGCGCTGTGGCTGCTGGTCACCGGCATGGGCCTGCTGGTCCTGGGGGTGGTGCCCAGCGGCGAGGAGGTGGGCCGGGGCCTGCTGTTCCTGCTCACGTCCTGGGCCTACGCGGGCATCTGGCTGGCCCTGGCCATGGCGTTTTCGGTGGTGTTCCGCCAGCCGGCAACGTCGGCCCTGGCGGCGATGGCGGTGTGGTTGTTCTTCGCCGTGTTCTACGACATCGTGGTGCAGGTCATCGCCCAGGCCGTGCGGCCGGTGTACGGCTTCAACCCCCTGGAGCAACTGGCCCAGGCCCGGGTGAGCCTGTACCTGTCCCGGCTGTCGCCCAACACCCTGTTCGCCGAGATCGTGCTGGCGCTGCTGAATCCCGAGGTGCGGGCCCTGGGTCCGGTCTTCATCACCCAGCTGGAGGGGGCGGTCCTGGGGACCCCGCTGCCGGTGGGGCAGAGCCTGCTGCTGGCCTGGCCGCAGTTCACCGGCATGCTGGCGGCCCTGCTGCTCCTGTTTGCCGGGACCTACGTCCTGTTCCAGCGCCAGGAAGTGCGGGCGTAGAAGCCGCAGCGCGAGGCCGGGCCCGGGTGCCGAGCGGGGCGCTGTCCCCGCGCCTAGATCCGGCGCAGGCCTCCGAACAGGCGCAGCAGGATCAGGGCGGCTCCCACCATCAGGGCGGCGACCCCCGCCACGTACTCCACCCGATGCCACACCGGCGGCGGCAGGGCGGCCAGCAGGGAGGCCAGCAGGTCCTGCACCTGACGCCACAGGGCCGCGTCCCGGGTCAGCACGTACAGCCCGCCCACCACCAGCACCACGCCCAGCAGGGCCACCACCATGACCGTCGCCTCCCCCACAGGCTGTATCGCCATCATGCCCGCCGCCGGCCGGACGCCAGTCCTGGCGGAGGCACCCGCGGCGACGCGACGCCCCGGGGGATGGCCGCACAGAGGCCCGCCGCAAGACGGCCCTACCGTGGCCGCCGCAGGCGCGGGTCCAGGACGTCCCGGATGCCGTCCCCCAGGAGGTTGAACCCCAGCACCACCAGGGAGATGGCCAGCCCCGGAAACGTGGACAGCCACCAGGCGTCGGTGATGTAGCTGCGCCCTTCGGCGATCATCAGGCCCCACTCGGGGGACGGCGGCTGGGCCCCGAAACCGATGAAGCTCAACCCTGCTGCGGTCAGGATGATGCCGCCCATGTCCAGGCTCACCTGGATGACCAGGGGGCCCACCACGCCCGGAAAGACGTGTCGGCTCAGGATGCGCAGCGGGCTGGCGCCGATGGCCCGGGCGGCCTCGATGTACACCTCCTCCCGGATGCCCAGGGTCACGCTGCGGGCCAGCCGCGCGTACGCCGGCCAGGACGCCAGGGCGATGGCGATCACCACGTTCTCCAGGGTCGGCTTCAGCGCCGCGGCGATGGCCATGGCCAGGATGAGCCGGGGGAACGCCATGAACATGTCGGTCAGGCGCATCAGCAGGTCGTCGGTGCGCCCGCGGAAGAACCCCGACACGATCCCCAGGGGGGCGCCGATGCCGGTGGCGATCACCGCGGTGAGCACGGCGATGCGCAGGGAGATGCGGGTGCCGTACAGGATGCGGGTGAGGATGTCGCGGCCCAGCTGGTCGGTGCCCAGAGGGTGGGCTGCGCTGGGCGGCTGGAGCCGCCGGGCGATGTCGGTCTGGTAGGGATCGGCGGGCGCCAGGTACGGCGCCAGCGCCGCGCCGGCGACCAGCAGGCCGATCAGGACCACCCCCGCCAGCGACAGCGGGTTGCGCAGGGTGCGGGCCGTGAGGCCCGCCGGGCGGGGTCGGACGGGGACCGCGACGCTACTCATAGCGGATCCGGGGATTGAGGGCCGCGTACAGCAGGTCCACCACCAGGTTGGCCAGGGAGAAGATCAGGGCGATCAGCAGCGTGACGCCCATGACGGCGGCAAAGTCCTGGGAGAGGATGGCGCTGGTGGCGTACCGGCCCAGACCCGGCCAGGCGAACACCGTCTCGGTGAGGACCGCCCCTTCCAGCAGGCTGCCGTAGTAGATGCCGATGACGGTCACAATGGGCAGCAGAGCGTTCTTCAGCGCGTGGCGGAGGATGACGGTGCGCTCGGCCAGCCCCTTGGCCCGGGCCGCCTTGATGTACTCCTGGCCCAGCACCTCCAGCATGCTGGCCCGGGTGATGCGGGCGATGCCCACCAGGGTGTGGGAGCCCAGGACCAGGGCCGGCAGGACCATGTGGGCCAGGGCGTTGCGCAGGGCCACCCCGTCTCTGGCCAGCACGCTGTCCACCAGGATGAGCCCCGTGACCCGGGGCGGGCGGCTGATCAGGATGTCCAGCTGGCCCGGCCCGGGCAGGACGCCCGCCCAGAAGTAGAACACCAGGAGGGCGATCAGCCCCAGCCAGAACACCGGCATGGACAGGCCGATCAGGGACACGAACCGCACCACGTGGTCGACCCACCGTCCCCGGGCCACCGCCGAGACGATGCCCACGGCCATCCCCAGGGTCACCCCCACCAGGATCGCCGCCGTGGCCAGCTCCACCGTGGCCGGGAAGAACTCCCGGAGGTCGTCCAGCACGGGGCGGTTGGTGGCGATCGACCGGCCCAGATCTCCCCGCGCCAGCAGGCTCAGGTACCGCACGAACTGTTCGGGGATCGGCCGGTCCAGCCCCCACCGCCGGCGCAGGTCCTCGATCACGTGGTCGGGAGCCTGCGGTCCCAGGATGGCCGCAATGGGGTCGCCCGGAATCACATGCGACAGGAAGAAGGTGATCACCAGCACGCCGAAGACAGCCAGCGTCGACAGCAGCAGGCGGCGGGTCAGGTAGGCCCACATGGGGGACGGCGAGGGGGCGGGCCTGCGCCCGCCCCCTCGGGTGACGCCGGCGGGCGCCTCACTCCTTCCAGGCGTCGATGAGGTTGGTGAAGGCGAACAGGGGCGAGGCGCCCAGCCCCTTCACGTTGCTGCGCATGGCGTTCTGTTCCAGGGGCGACCCGTAGATGGCGTAGGGACCCTCCTCCAGGACGATGCGCTGGATCTCGTGGTAGAGGGCCTCCCGGCGGGCGCGGTTCAGCTCGCCCACGGCCTGCTCCACGGTGCGCTTGACGGGGTGGTCCCACTGGTTGCGCCACGCCAGCTGGCGGGCGTCGAAGCTCGCGAACGCCCGCGCCAGGTTGTCGGGGTCGGGGTAGTCGGCCCCCCACCGCTGGATCACCAGCTGGTGGCGCTGGGCGCGGTAGATGCCCAGCAGGTCGGCGCTGCGCAGCTGGCGCACCTCCACCTCGATCCCCACCGCCGCCAGGTCCTCCTTGATCTTGGCTGCCACGTCCGGCAGGGGCGGGGTCACGGGGACGATCAGTTCGGCCCGGAAGCCTCGCTCGTAGCCCGCCTCCCGCAGCAGGGCCCGGGCCCGGGCCACGTCCCGCCGGTAGGGACGCTCGGCCAGGTGGGCGAACATGCCCGGGGGCACGATGGTCTGGGAGGGGTCCAGGGCGTCCTCGAAGATGCGCCGCAGGGCATCGTAGTCGATGGCCCACTTGATGGCGTTGCGCACCTCCTTCTTGCCGAAGGGCTCGTAGCCCACGTTCATGGCCAGGTAGTTGACCGTGAACTGCGGGCTGGTCTTCACCTCGATCCCCGGCTGGCCCTGCAGCTGCTTGTACTGGGCCGGCAGCAGGTCGCTGGCGACATCGATGTCCCCGCGCTGGAGGGCCAGCATGGCCGCCGCCGGCTCGGGCATCTCCTGGTAGAACACCCGCCGCAGCCGCGGGGTGCCCCGCCAGTAGCCCTCAAACGCCTCGAACTCGATCTTGACGTTCTTGCTCCAGGCCCGGAGCTTGTACGGCCCGGAGCCGGCGTCGTTGAAGCTCAGCCACTGGTTGGCCCACGGGTCGGCGGGTGTGGCATTCCGCTGCACCAGGGCCGGGTCCACCACCGCCGAGACGGGGTTGGCCAGCACCGACCCCATGAGGATCTCGGGCATGGCCTGCTTGAAGGTCACCCGGACCGTGTCGGCGCCCACGGCCACCACGTCCTCCGGGCGGGCGATGAAGCTGGTGAGGATGAACGCCGGCGTGAGGTTCAGTTTCATGGCCCGCTGCAGGGAGAACTCCACCGCCTTGGCGTCCACCACGTTCCCGCTGTGGAACCGCACCCCCCGCCGCAGGCGGAAGGTGTAGGTGCGGCCGTCAGCCGACACCGTCCAGGAGGTGGCCAGCTCGGGCACCACCTGGTTGAACTCGCGGTTGAAATCCACCAGGGTGTCGTAGATCTGCGCCGCGGCCCACACCGAGGTGAACTCGAAGGCCTGGGCGGGATCCAGGCTGACGGCGTCCGAGATCACCCCGCCCATGACCAGCACCGTGTTGGGCACCCGGGGGGCGCCGGCGGCGCCGACGGCCGACCCCAGGACCAGCGCCAGCAGGCTCACCCACAGCACTCCCCTCCATGCTCGGGCGGTCATCGTCTCTCCTCCTTCGTCCTCCGCTGATCTCCGCATGAGTTTCCCGGCGGCGGGTCAGCCCTCCTGCACCGGGGACAGCCGGTCGCAGGTCCGGCCCGTCTCCAGGTTGAACGGGCGCAGCAGCACCCCCTCGGCCCGGTACTCCCGCACCTGGACGAAAAACCGGTCCCCCGGCCTCCACCACCCCTCCCGCCGGGTGGCCGCCATGAATGCCACCAGCGCATCCTGCGCCGTCATGGGGATCCCTCCGCGGCCCGCCCCGCCCGGCGCCCTGGCGGCCACCGCCCTGCTGTAGTATGGTGAGGGCGTCATGGCGCGCATCCAGCGGCTGGCCGACGATCTGGTCCTGATCGACCTGCACTTCCAGAACACCCCGCAGGCCGTCGGCGCCTACCTGGTGCTGGGCGACAGGCCGGCCCTGATCGAAACCGGCCCCGCCTCCACCCTCCCCCACCTGCTGGAGGGCATACGCGAGGCCGGCGTGGATCCCTCGCGCCTGCAGGCCGCGGCCGTCACCCACATCCACCTGGACCACGCCGGCGGGGCGGGCGCCCTGGCCCGCCTGATCCCCCACCTGGAGGTGTACGTGCACCCCGTGGGCGCTCCCCACCTGGCGGACCCGACGCGGCTGGTGGCCAGCGCGGCGCGGCTGTACGGGGAGGCGCTGGCCGACCTGTTCGGCGAAGTCGCCCCCGTCCCCGCCGGGCGCCTCCACCCGCTGGCCGACGGCGAGACGGTGGTCCTGGGGTCGCGAACGCTGGTGGCCCGGGACACTCCCGGTCACGCCCGCCACCACCACGTGTTCTGGGACCCCGCCACGGGGGACCTGTTTACCGGGGATGTGGCGGGAGTGGCCCTGCCGGGATCCCGGTACGTGCGGGCCCCCACGCCTCCGCCGGACCTGGACGTCCCCGCCTGGGAGCGGTCCCTGGCCCTGATCCGCTCCCTGCGGCCACGCCGCCTGCTGCTGACCCACTTCGGCCCGCACGGCGATGTGGAGGATCTGCTGGACCGGCTCGCCGAAAGCCTCCACCGCCACGTGGAGCTGGTGCGCCGGTTGCTGGCGGAGGGCGCCGGCGAAGACGCCATCGTCGACGCCGTCCGCGCCGCCGCCCGCGACGAGATCGCCCGGCGCGACGGCGCCGACGCCGTGGCCCGACACGAGGTCATCATGCCCGTCCGCCAGAGCGTGCTGGGCCTGATCCGCTACATCCGCACGGGCGGGCCGCAGGCCCGCACAGGCTGATCGCCCACGGGGGCAGGGACCGGGAGGATGCCCATGCTGCTCGACGGCAAGCACGCCCTCATCATGGGGGTCGCCAATCAGCGCAGTATCGCCTGGGGGATCGCCACCGCCTTCCACCGGGAGGGGGCCCGGCTGGCCTTCACCTATCAGAACGAGCGCCTCAAGGAGAACCTGGAGGAACTGCTGGACACCATCGGCGGCCGGGACGCCTTCCCCGCGTTCCCCTGCGACGTGCAGGACGACGAGCAGGTACGGGCGGTCTTCGAGGGCCTGGGGCAGCGGTGGGGACGCCTGCACGCGGTGGCCCACTGCATCGCCTACGCCCAGCGGGAGGACCTGACCCGCCCGTTCCACGAGATCTCCCGCGCGGGGTATGCCCAGGCCCTGGACATCAGCGCCTACTCGCTCATCGCGGTGGCCCGCCACGCCGCGCCCCTGATGGCCAGCAGCGGAGGCGGCTCCATCATGACCCTCACCTACAACGCCGTGGAGAGGGTGGTGCCCGGCTACAACGTCATGGCGGTGGCCAAGGCCGCCCTGGAGACCGAAGTCCGCTACCTGGCCAGCGAGCTGGGCCCCAGCCAGATCCGGGTCAACGCGATTTCCGCCGGCCCCCTGAAGACCCTGGCCGGCAGCGCCGTGCGGGGGCTGTCGCGGCTGCGGGACCTGACCGAGCAGATCGCTCCCTTGCGCCGCAACATCACCCAGGAGGACGTGGGGGACGTGGCGGTGTTCCTGGCCAGCGACCTTTCCCGCGCCGTGACGGGGAACATCATCTTCGTGGACAGCGGCTTCCACATCATGGGTATCGCCCAGGAGCCCTGAGGGCGCTAGGGCGGCCGCGCCCCCGCGCCCGGGGGCGAGAGGATCTCCTCCACCGACGCCATCTCGTTGGCCGCGTACCGGATCGGATTCTGCCAGTGGGTGGGCGGGGCGTGGTGCACCCATCCCGGATCGACCCGCAGCGTGTCGCCCTCGACCGCCGCGTAGGGCGTGCCCCGCAGGAAATCGGCCCAGGTCCGCACCCGGTCCCGCGGGCAGACCAGCAGGGCGGGATCCACCCGCAGGCCCCGGGCCGCCAGGCGGCGGGCCGCGGAGGCCACGGCGTCGGCAAAGGCGTCCAGATTGACCGCGGCCTCTCCGGCTGACAGCCGCTGCCACAGCAGGCCGCCAGCCACCTGGGTGCACGACAGGGTGTGCAGGGCGGCCACCGCCCGCCGCGTGCGCGCGACCACCTCCTCGGGGTCGCCGCCCGCAACCATGGCCTCCCCCACGCCGATGAACACCCGCAGCCGCCCGCGGCGCATGAAGTCGTAGGCGATGCACGCCGGGACCACGCGGACCGGGCGGCGCACGGTCTGGAGGATGCGCCGGAAACCCGACCGGAAGGCGTGCAACCTGCCGTCGGGGGAGATGACGCCTTCAGGCGCCAGGTAGAGCACGTCTCCGGCGTCCAGGACGGCCGCCAGCGCCCGGATCTGGTCCTCCACCACCCGGCGCCACAGGGCCGACAGGCGCGGGCGCCAGGGCGGAGCGAAGGCCGCCAGGGTGGCCGGACGCCGCCAGGCGTCCCGGTGGGGCCAGGCCAGCAGGCGGGACAGCCGCACGTCGGGTCCGTAGCGGTCGATCCACGGACGGGCCTCCTCCGCCGCCAGGACCTGTGCCGCCGGCAGATCTCCCCACACCGCCTGCACCTCCCGCAGCGCTTCCTCCAGGGTCCGCTCGGGAAACCGGCGGACCGGCAGGATCCGCAGGGCTCCCAGGACCGCCCGCAGGTCCATCTCGTACAGTAACCGGCGCAGCGGGCGGGGGACCACCTCGAAGGTGGCGAGGAAGCCGCGCCAGAACATGTCCTCCCGCCCGGCGAACCAGATGGGGCGCTTGGGCCACACCCCGTTGAAGAACAGGGTGGGCGGGAGGATCACGCTGTCCAGGTCCCGCTTGTGGTTGGTCACGATCAGGGTGGCCGGGCGGTGGTCATAGCGCCGGGCGTGGGGGGCGGAGATCTCGTACAGCACCCGGGGGACCAGGTAGAACAGGCCGCCCAGGCCATAGTAGAGAAGATCCCCCAGGCGGATCACGGCGCCTTCCCGGGAGCGCCGGCGACGGCCGGGGGTGCGTCCGATGCGCATCCTCTACGGTGTGGGGTCATGGGGTCTGGGTCACGCCACCCGAAGCCTGGCCGTCCTGGAGCGCCTGCTGGCGGCTGGAGCCGAGGTCACCGTCGTCAGCGCCGGCCGGGCCCTGGCCCTGCTGCGCCGCGAGCTGGGCGACCGCTGCGCGCTGCTGGCCTGGCCGGACGTCCCCCAGACCCTCGGCCGGACCGCCTGGGGGTTTTACCTCCGCAGCGCGCTGGCCGTGCCGGCCATGCTGCGGGTGATGGCGGCCGAGCGGGCGGCCACCGCCGCGCTGCACCGCCACCGCCGCTTTGACCGCATCGTCAGCGACAACCGCTACGGCATTCAGCATCGGGACGTCCCGTCCTTCCACGTGGCCCACAGCCTGCGCTTTCTCGCGCCCGGGCGCGTGCGGCTGATCGAGCTGCTGCTGGAGGCGTTCAACTGCCGCTGGTTCGGCCGCCTGCGGAAGGTCATCGTGCCCGACAGTCCCCAGGACCGGCTGGCGGGAGATCTGGCCCACGACCTGCGGGTGTTCCCGCCGTCCCTGCTGGCCTACGTGGGCCCGCTGTGCAGCGTCCGGCCGCTGCCCCTGCCCGAGGATGTGGATGTGTTCGTGACCCTCTCGGGTCCCGAGCCCCAGCGCACCCTTCTGGAGCGCCGGATCCTGCGCCAGGTACGGGGCCTGGAGGGCCGGGTGGTGGTCGCCCTGGGACGCCCCGAAGACGCCGGAGGGGGTCTTGGCGGAGCCGAGGTGTACCCGTATCTGGACCGCCGGCGCCAGCAGGAGATGCTGGCCCGGGCCCGGGTGGTCGTCTCGCGCAGCGGCTACACCACCGTGTGCGAACTGGCCACCCTGGGAAAGCGCGCGGTCCTGGTGCCCACGCCCGGCCAGACCGAACAGGCGTACCTGGCCCGCTACCACGACCTCCGCGGGGCGGTGCGGGCCGCCTCCCAGGATGCCCTGGACCTCGCCCGGGACACCGCCGCGGCGGCCGCGCGGCCGGGGCTGCGCGCCACGGTGACCGCGGACGAGGCGGCGCAACGGGCGGCCGCCCTGATCCTGGACGGCTGACCCGGCGCCCGGGCGCCTCACCATCCGGAGCGCGCCGACCGCGCGCATGCGCGTGCCGTTCGCCCCGGCCGGCAGGAAATCCCCCCCGACCTTCCCAAAGTAGATTCGGTCTTCTCATTCCGGGACCATCCCCGCTGGCGATCGGAGGGATCAGCCGTGCCGGACGCGCTGGAGGTGGACCTGCGCCGCGAGTTCCCCCGCACATTCGTGCCGGCGCAGGCGCAGATGGGCGACTGGAGCCAGGTCGAACCGCTGTTCCAGCGTCTGCTGGACCGCCCCATCGAGTCGCCGGAGGAGATGGAACGGTGGCTGCAGGACTGCTCGGAGCTCGCCGCCGCCCTCAACGAGGAACGCACCCGCCGGTACATCGCCATGACCACCCGGACCGACGATCCGGCCCGGGAGGCCGCCTACCAGGAGTTCGTGGAGCAGATCGAGCCCCGGGCCAAGCCCTACTGGCACCGGCTGGAGGTCCGGTATCTGGAGCATCCCTGCCGGCGGCTGCTCCCGCCGGAGCGGTACGCGGTCCTGGACCGGATCGTGGAGAACGACGTGGCCCTGTTCCGGGAAGAGAACATCCCCCTGGAAACCCAGGATGCCCTGATGATGAAGGACTACCAGAAGGTCACCGGGGCCATGACCATCGCCTACCGGGGGGAGGAGATCACCCTCCAGCAGGCCGCGCGGTTTCTGGAAGAGCCGGACCGCACCACCCGCCAGCAGGTGTGGGAACTGATCTCCGCCCGCCGCCTGCGGGACGCGGCGGCGCTGGACGACCTCTACGACCGGATGGTGGCGGTGCGCACCCGGATGGCCCGCCACGCCGGCTTCCCGACCTACCGGGAGTACGCCTTCCGCCGGCGGCGGCGATTCGACTACACGCCCGAGGACTGCCTGCGCTTGCACGAGAGCATCGAGCGCACCGTCGTCCCGGTGGTCCGGCGGATCCTGGAAGACCGCCGGCGGCTTCTGGGCGTGGACCGCCTGCGGCCGTGGGACCTCCTGGTGGACCCGCGGGGGCGGCCGCCCCTGCGGCCCTCCCAGTCCATCGACCGGCTGCTGGACGGCATCGAGGAGATCTTTCGCCGGGTGGACCGCGGACTGGCTCACCAGTTCCGCTTCCTGCGGGAGCAGGGGTTGCTGGACCTGGACAGCCGCAGGGGCAAGGCCCCCGGCGGCTATCAGAGCACCCTGCACGAGAAGCGCTGGCCGTTCATCTTCGGCAATGCGGTGGGACGGGACGACGACATCCGCCTCCTGCTCCACGAAGGTGGCCACGCGTTCCACACGCTGGCCTCCCGGGAGCAGCCCCTCATCCACTACCGCACCTGCCCCACCGAATTTGCCGAGGTGGCCTCCTTCGGGATGGAGCTGCTGGCCGCCCGGTACGTGGACGTGCTCTACGCCGACCCCGACGACTACCGGCGGTCCTACCGCAACGCCCTCGAGGACGCCGTGACCACCCTGCCCTGGGTGGCGACCATTGATGCCTTCCAGCACTGGGTGTACACGCACCCGGACCACTCCCCGGAGGAACGGCGGCAGGCCTGGGTCCAGATCTACCGCCGGTTCCATCCGGTCGTGGACTGGTCCGGCTACGAGGATGCCCTGGCCTGGAACTGGCAGCGCCAGCTCCACCTGTACGTGGCCCCGTTCTACTACATCGAGTACGGCATCGCCATGACGGGGGCGCTGCAGATCTGGCGGCGCAGTCGGGCCGACCCCCGGGACGCCGTGCAGCGGTACTGGCGCGCGCTGACCCTGGGGGGATCGCAACCGCTGCCCCGGCTGTTCGAGGCCGCCGGCGCGGCCTTTCGGTTCGACGAAGCCACCCTGGCTCCGCTGGTGGCCGAGGTGGCCGAGGAGCTGGACAGGCTGGGATACTGATTCACCCCCACGCCACGAGCGCGATCCCGGCCACCGCCAGGACGGCCCCCAGGGCGGTGGCGGGGCGCACCGCCTCGACCTGGCGGAATGCGTACAGCAGAGCCACCGCGAACAGGGGCGTGGTGTTGGACAGGGGGGTGACCCGCACCACGTCCCCCAGGTGGAGGGCCAGGTAATAGGCCAGGAAACCCCCTGTGGTCAGGCATCCTCCGGCCACCAGCCACCCCAGACTGGCGCGGTCGGCCCGCAGGGGCTCCCGGCGCCAGCGGGAGGCGGTGTAGGGTACCAGGACCACCAGCGAGCCGGTCACGGTGAGGGCCGCCCCCAGCACGGGGTCCGGCAGCATCCGCAGCCCGGTCTTGCGCAGCATGAAGGAGACGCTGGCCATCACGGCAGTGTTGAGGGCCAGCAGCGTTCCCGTCGTCGTCGCGCGGCCCCTGCCCGCCGCGCCCGCCCCGCCCTCCTGGCGCACCGCCAGGACCACACCCGCCACCACCAGGAGGGTCCCCCCGGCAATCCGCCAGGTCAGGCGTTCTCCCAGCACCAGCACCGCCAGCAGGGCAGAGAACAACGGCGTGGTGTTGCTGATCGTTGCCGCCCGGGCCACCCCGATCAGGGTGAGGCTCTCGTAATAGGTGAGCCGCGCCAGGGCCGGCGCGAACATGCCCGCGAGAAGGAAGATCCCGGCCGCCGGATGGAGGGCCCGCCCCAGCGATCCGCGCGCCGCCGCCAGGACCCACAGGCCGGTGAGGTTGGTGGCCACTGACAGCAGGGTGGCGGTGGCGGGGGTGGACCCCCGCAGGCCCAGCCGGACGCACAGGGCGTTGCCGGCGAACAGCGCGGCGGACAGCAGGGCGAACGCGGCGTCCACGGCTGCCGCTTCACGGCCCGAGGGCGTCGGGCCGGCTAGCCGCGGCGCAGATCCAGGTCTCCAAACTTGCTGAACTCCCGGTGAAAGTACAGCTCCACGGTGCCGATGGGCCCGTTGCGGTGTTTGGCGATGATGATCTCGGCGATGTTCTTCTTGTCGGTGTCCGGATTGTAGTAGTCCTCCCGGTAGATGAACAGGACCAGGTCCGCCACCTGCTCCAACTCCCCGCTCTCCCGCAGGTGGGACAGCATCGGGCGCCGGGTGCCGGTGACCTCCACCGCCCGGGACAGCTGGGAGATGGCCATCAGGGGAATGTTCAGCTCCTTGGCCAGGGATTTCAGGGACCGGGCGATCTCGCTGATCTCCTGGGTGCGGTTCTCGGTCCGCTTGTAGGACTGGATCATCTGCAGGTAGTCCACGACGATCAGACCCAGCCCGTGCTCGGCCTTCATCTTGCGCGCCTTGGCGCGCATTTCGATCACCGAAATGGTGGCCGAGTCGTCGATGAAGATGGGGGCCTCTGCCAGCCGCCCCATGGCCTGCGCCAGCCGGGGCCAGTCGCTGTCGGCCAGGAAGCCGGTGCGCAGCTTGCTGCCGTCCACCTCCGCTTCGGCGCACAAAAACCGCTGCACCAGCTGCTCCTTGCTGGTCTCCAGGCTGAAGATGGCGACGGGGATCTTGTGCTTGACCGCCGCGGTCCGGGCGATGTTCAGCGCAAAGGTCGTGTTGTGCACGCAGATGTCGTTGGCCACGAAGTTGTGGGTGGACGGCACCGTCAGGTCGTAGACCTGGGCCTCCCCCGCCTCGTCAATGGCCACCACCGGATCCCACAGCACGTCGGAGTCGGGCAGCAGGCTCGCGGTTTCGTGCCGGGCGCGCTCCCGCCACCGCTCCCACCCCACCATGCCCACCTGGCGCAGCAACCGCCAGCCGTGGTCTCCGCTCACCCGCAGGTCGGGCCCGTCCACCGACGCCGCCACCCCGAACCGCAACAGCAGGTGCTGGCACTGGCGGGCCATGCGGGGACTGGGCAGCCGGCAGCGCACCGCCAGCCCATCGGCCTCGCCCTCCACCACGGCGGTGCACGCCAGCAACCGGGAGAGGAACAGCGCCAGCTTGGGGCGGGTCAGGGAAAACACCACGGCCGGAAGTGCCGCCGATTCCGCCGGCAGCCCCAGGACCGGGTGCCGCGCCAGCAGCGCCCCCACCACCTCCGGCACGGCCGCGCCCTGCACAGGCGGCCGCGCCGGGTCCTGCACAGCGGGCGCGGGACGGGGGTGGGTGGCGGCCCGGATGGCTTCGCCGACCGCGACGGCGTCGGCGTAGTCGGCAGCCAGCGCCGGAGAGGTCGCCATGGTCCGGGCGCACAGGTAGGCCAGGAGCTTCACCTCGTACGCCGGCAGGTCCAGCGCGCCGAAAGCCGGCAGGCGGGCCGGCACGGCGATGGGTTCGCCCACCCGCAGGTCCGCCAGGGGCCGCCAGCCCTGCGGGGTGAGGAAGGGATGGGACGCGGTGGTTTCCACCTCGCGGCCCGAGGCCGTCCGGACGCGGAAGACAGGACGGATGCCGTCGTCCACAAAGTGGGAGGGAGAAGCCGTGCGCAGGCACCCGCCCTCATCCAGCGTCCAGAGGACCGCCTGGCGGCGCCCCACCAGCTCCTGAATGGTCCGGACGTCGCCGGTGAGGGGGTCCACCAGCTCGGCGTCGTACTTCAGGCACTTCCCCATGGCCGGCCGCGCGGCCACGATGACCAGGTCTCCCGGCTGAAACCCGCTGGTGATCTTGTTCAGGTCGGCGAATCCCGTGGGCACGCCGGTGACCGTGTCCTTGTTCTGGTACCGCTGGTCGATGCGCTCGAAGCTCTCCTTGAGGATCTCCCGGATGGGCACGAACTCCTGCGCCAGACGGCGGTTGGCGATGGAGAACACCAGCTTCTCCGCGCGGTCCACCAGCATCTCCACGTCGGTCTCGCCCTCATAACCCATCTGGGCGATCTGGGTGCCGGCGGCAATCAGCTGGCGCAGCATCGACTTCTGCAGCACGATGCGCGCGTAGTACTCCACGTTGGCCGCCGTGGGCACGGCGTGCAGCAGCGACGTGACATACCCGGCGCCCCCCACGTCGTCCAGCTGCCCCCGGTCGCGGAGGCGGTCGGTCACGGTGATCAGGTCCACCGGCTCGCCGCGCTCGAACAGCTCCACGACGGTCTCGAAGATCCTCCGGTGCGCGTCCCGGTAAAAGTCCTCGGGTCGGAGGAGCTCCACCACCCGGGCGATGGCGTCGCGGTCCAACAGCATCGATCCCAGCACGCCCTGCTCGGCCTCCAGGTTCTGGGGCGGGACCCGCTCGATGGCAATCGCCGGCATCGTCATGCTCCAACCCCCTGCCACGCAGGCGGCTCCATTGTAGCGAACAGATGTTCGAACACGTCAAGTCCCCTGATCGGGCGACCAGGCACGGCGTACCAGATTAGGCCCGGGGGCTGTGAGTTCCCTTGTGGGCAGCCCGGTGTATCCGGTGGAGAAGCGGAAGTTGCCTGTGGATAACCTGTAGAAATGGGGTGAAACCCGGGAGCCGGTCGCGCCTACGGGCGCCGGTCGCCCCTCCGACGGCGGGACGGGCGGGCCCACACATGGGGCAGCACCTCGTCGATGGTGGAGGCGCAGATCACCTCCAGCCCCCGGACGTCGGCGGGGACGTCGGCCCGGTTCTCGGCGGGGATGATGACCGTCCGCATCCCGGCCTGGCGCGCCCCGTAGATCTTCTCGGGGATCCCGCCCACCTGACGGATCCTCCCCTGGATGGAGATCTCGCCGGTGACGGCCACGTCCTGGCGCACGGGCTTTCTCTGCAGGGCCGACAGCATGGCCAGGGCCACAGCCAGACCGGCGCTGGGGCCGTCGATGAGGCCGCCGCCGATGACATTCACGTGGATGTCGTACCCGCCCACATCGATTCCGGTCAGCCGCCGGATCACCGAGACCGCGTTGAACACCGAGTCCTTGGCCATGGACCCGGCGGTCTCGTTGAACCGGATGGTGCCGCGCTGGCGCCGTCCCACGGGGAACGCGGCCGCCTCGATCTCGATCACCGATCCCACATACTGGGACACACCCAGGGCGAACACCCGCCCGATCTCCGGGATATCGGACGCCTTCACGGGCGTGCTGGCGGCCAGCCGCCCCGCGCGGATCACCTCCTGCAGGTCCCGCACCGTGATCCGGACCCGCGGCCGGCGGGCTCCATTGCCCAGCCGGCCCCTCCGGCGGTACAGGGCGACGCCGTAGGCGTCGGCCAGGATGTTGACGGCGCGCCGCCCTTCCACCGTGTACTCGCTGATGATGCGCGGCACCTCGCTGCTGATCTCCACCCCCAGCCGGCGGGCCGCCTGGCGCACGATCTTCTGGATGTCCTCCTGGGAGAGGGGGTCGAAGAAGACCTCGGCGCAGCGCGACCGCAGGGTCGGGCTGATCTCCTCGGGCTCCTTGGTGGTGGCCCCGATCAGGATGAAGTCGGCCGGCGCGCCCTCCTCGAACAGTTTGCGGATGTAGGCGGGGATGTGGGGGTTGGAGGGGTCGTAGTAGGAGGACTCAAAGTACACCCGCCGGTCTTCCAGAACCTTCAGCAGTTTGGCCTGCACCACCGGGTCCAGCTCCCCGATCTCGTCCACGAACAGGACCCCGCCGTGGGCGCGGGTGACCAGCCCCAGCTTCGGCTCCGGGATGCCCAGCTCGGCGAACTCGCGCCGGCTGCCCTGGTAGATGGGGTCGTGCACCGACCCCAGCAGGGGGTTGGTGGCCTCGCGGGCGTCCCACCGCAGGGTGGACCCGTCCACCTCGATGAAGGGAGCGTCCTTGCGGAACGGGCTGCCGGGCAGCTTCTTGGCTTCCTCCAGGACCAGCCGGGCCACGGTGGTCTTGCCCACCCCGGGCGGCCCGTAGAGGATCACGTGCTGGGGCACCGGCACGGCCAGCTTGGCCAGCAGGGACCGTATCGCCCGCTCCTGGCCCACCACCTGGGACAGCCGCCGGGGCCGCAGGGCCTCCAGGGCCGTGCGGGCCAGCCGCACCTCTTCCAGCCTCTCCAGCTCCTCCAGGCGGCGGCGGGTGACCTCGCTTTCGGCCCCGGAGGTCTCCCGGAGCAGCTGCATCTTCAGATCGCGCAGGTACTCCTCCTGGCGTTCCCGCATCCGGTCGGCCGCCCGCCGCTCCAGTTCATCCTCCACGGCCTTGCGGGCCATCAGGTCGGCGATACGCTCCTGGAGGTCGTCGAGGATGGCGGGGATCTCCGCCTCCGACGGAACCGACATGAGGGTGGGATCCTCGTACACCACCCGCTGCAGGCCCAGCACCTGCCGGCCCAGATGGCGGCTGCGTATCAGGGGCCGCGCGCCGACCCTCTCGGTACGGCGGGCCAGTTCGGGTCCCAGGACGCTGCCCAACACGCCCAGCAGCGCGGCCACCTTGCGCTTCATGGACTGGCGGCTGTCCAGGATGCCGACGGGGTTGATCGTGCGCAGGATGCGCCGCTGCTGTCCCATCGAGGGTCCGACCACCGCCACCGCCCGGGGGCGCCAACGTCCCGGGACGCTACGGGGCAGCCAGAACGTTCACCTCCACCCGGGCCACCACGCCCGGCGCGATCCGCACCGGCACCGTGTAGACACCCGCGGCCTTGATGGGCTCCTCCAGTTCCACCTGCCGCTTGGAGACGTCGAACCCCCGGGCCGCCAGCGCCTCGGCGATATCGGCCGCGGTGACGGATCCGAACAGGCGGCCGCCCTCGCCTGCCCGGGCCCGTACCTCCACCACCGTTCCCTTCAGGGCCTCCGCCAGGCGCGCGGCCTGTTCCTGTTCGCGTTCCTGCCGCCGGGCGCGCGCCTGCTGGCGGTCCTGCATCGCGCGCACCCGGCCCGCGGTCGCCTCGGCGGCCAGCCCCCGCGGCAGCAGGTAGTTGCGGGCGTAGCCGTCTTTGACCTCGACCACGTCTCCGGCGCGGCCCAGGCCGCGCACGTCGGCCAGCAGGACGACCTTCACGGCGCCCCCCGTCCTTCCGGCGCCGGCGCGCCCTCCCGCCAGCGCCCGCGCAGGTCAAAGACCGCATCCGCCAGCCCCAGGAGCAGGACGGCCACGCTGAGAGCGGGCGTCGCCACCGCCAGGAAGAGGACCGCGATCCGGTACCAGCGCGGCAGGCGGTACCGGCCCAGCAGCACCCACGCCGTGATCAGGCCCAGCGCCGAGAACACCAGGTAGGCCAGGAGGGTCAGGTTCATCCCCGCCGTCTCCACCAGGGGATACCGCGTGACGGTCTGGACCAGCACCGCCTGCGCGTCGTCCGATGGCAGGCGCCGCAGGACCGCCGCCGGGGTCTGCACCGGCACCGACGCCGCCCCGGCTGCCATCTGCAGCCCCAGCCCGACCGGCAGAGACCACAGGAACCACGACGGCAGCCTCCACGACGACGCCGGCGCCAGGGCCGGCACCTCGATCCGGATCCGCCGCAGGACTGCCCGGCCGACCACCAGGTTCAGGTAGGCGCTGACAGCGCCGCCCACCACGAACAAAAGCGGCAGCAGGCGCGGCAGCAGATTCATCATCTGCTGGATCTGATCGGTCGCCTGGCGGACCACCGCGGGGTCCACGCCCAGCCGCGCGTACACGCCCGCCGCCACCTCCTGGCCGGTGCGGGTCTGCTGGATCATCTGCTGGAGGACCTGGCGGGGGTCGACGCCCACGCCCAGCATGGCGAGCCCGGCGCTGGCGAGGGCCGAGGCCACGGCCACCCCCCAGGTCAGCAGCCACACCGGCCCACCAGACCAGCCCTGCCGCACCCCCCATCCCATGGCCAGGCCCAGAGGGGCGAACGCCACCACGATGCTCAGGCCGATGAGGATGCCTCCCGCCATGCTGCCGATGGCGGCCGCCACGGCGGCGGACAGGACCGCCACCCGGAGGCCGTGGCGGACGACCAGGACGACCAGCGGCAGCGGGCACAGGAAGAACGCCGCCGCCCCCGCCACCGGGAGGTACTGGGCCGCCAGGGCCAGCACCACCGTCACCGACGCGAGGATGGCTCCCTCGGTCAGCCCGCGGACGGACAGGGTGCGCGGCACAGAACTCGCCGAGGGGGTCGGAGATCCGTGATCCGCTGTGCGGACGCGCATCGCACGCTCACCGTCACCGGTCGGGTGTGCCCTGCGCCCCTTTCCGGGGCGCTCACCGTACTCCGTCGGGGATCCCCGGCCCGGGCCGTGCCCGAGCCGTCCGGCCCCCGGTCCCGGGGCACCGGGTCCCGACGCGTCCGCGCGCGTCACTCGGATGTGTAGGGCAGCAGCGCCAGCTCCCGGGCGCGCTTGATGGCCAGCGCCAGCGCCCGCTGGTGCCGCGCGCAGTTACCCGAGACGCGCCGGGGCAGGACCTTCCCCCGCTCGGTCACGAACCGGCGCAGGCGCGTGACGTCCTTGTAGTCGATCGCCTCGGCCTTCTCGGCGCAGAACGTGCAGTTCTTGCGCTTGGGCCGCCGACCCCGCCACTCCTTTTTGCCCGACTTGCTCTTTCCCTCGGCCATAACTCCTCCGCCCCGATCTCACGCCCACCCGTCGGGCGGTCTGGCGCCGCCCTCCCGCATTCGGGCGCGACCTCTAGAATGGGACGTCGTCGTCGCCCTCGGCGGCAGGAGGCTCCGCCTCCGTCGCCACCGCCTCCGCCCCGGGAGCCTTGCGGTCCAGGAAGCGCACG
>JAVHLZ010000021.1 GCA_031081675.1 Armatimonadota bacterium | reverse complement strand
CCCCTTGACCGGCGGGGCGGCCTGTGCTAGGGTAACGTCCAAAGAAAAAGCATAGGCGGTATGTGGGGCCACGGCGCCCTCCTGGCGGAGGGCGCCGTCTGTGTTTGTGGGTCCGTGGGCGGAGGAGGCGGCCGATGCGGCGGCTGGTGGCGGTGGCAGTGTGGGTGATGGTGGCGGCGGGTTCCGCGTGGGCCGGCGACCCGACAGGTCGGGCCACCCTGGCGTCCGACCCGGCGGCCGCGGTCAACTTCGCCTGGACGCTGGTGGCCGCCTTCCTGGTGTTCTTCATGCAGGCCGGGTTCGCGCTGCTGGGTGCGGGGCTGATCCGGTCCAAGAACACCGTCAACTACCTGACCAAGAGCTTCATGGACTTCTGCATGGCGTCCCTGGCCTTCTGGGCGTTCGGCTTTGCCTTCATGTTCGGCGGGAGCGCGATCGCCCCGGGCCTGGAGGCCGGCAACGCCCTGATCGGGTACTCGGGGTTCTTCCTCACCGGCCAGAGCTATGATGTGACCACCATCCTGTACTGGTTCTTCCAGATCGTCTTCGCCGCTACCGCGGCCACCATCGTGGCCGGCGCCGTGGCCGAGCGCACCAAGATCACCGCCTACCTGGCGTACAGTTTCCTGGTCTCCGCCCTCATCTACCCCATCTACGGCCACTGGGTATGGGGCGGCGGCTGGCTGGGCCGGCTGTCCGAGTACCTGCCGTTTCTGGGCGAGGGGGTGGGGGCGCGGGACTTCGCCGGCTCGGGGGTGGTGCACGCGGTAGGCGGGCTGGTGGCGCTGGCCGGGGCGGCCATGGTCGGGCCGCGCATCGGCAAGTACAACCCCGATGGCACCCCCAACGTGATCCCGGGCCACAACATGGCCTATGTGGTGACCGGGACGTTCATCCTGTTCTTCGGGTGGTTCGGGTTCAACCCCGGATCCACCCTGGCGGCCACCGACCTGCGGATCTCGGTGATTGCGGTCAACACCTTCCTGGCCGGAACCACGGGGGCCGTGGTGGCGCTGTACCTCTCCCTCCTGCGCACGGGCAAGGCGGACGTCACCCTGGCCTGCAACGGGTCGCTGGCCGGGCTGGTGGCCATCACCGCGCCGTGCGCCTACGTGGCCCCCTGGGCGGCGGTGATCATCGGGGCGGTGGGGGCGCTGGTGATGCTGTGGAGCCTGGGGTTTGTCGAGCGCACGCTGCGGGTGGACGACGCGGTGGGTGCGGTGTCGGTGCACGCGGCGGGCGGGCTATGGGGCCTGCTGGCCGTGGGAGTGTTCGCCGACGGCACCTACGGGGGCGTGCGGGGGCTGGTGGCCGGGTCGTGGGCGCAGCTCCTGGCTCAGGCCGTCAGCGTGGTGACGGTGACGGCGTGGTCCCTGGCCACCGGGTTCGCCCTGTTCGGGCTGCTGCGGGCCACCATGGGCCTGCGGGCATCCCGGGAGGAGGAGCTGGGAGGGCTGGACGTGCCCGAACACGGCGTGGAGTGCTACCCCGAGGTTCTGGTCCCCATCCTGGGAGCCGCCGGGGAGTCGGGAGGACAGCCATGACGCAGGTGCTGCTGGGGCTGGTGGCGTTCGGCGTGCTGCTGGCGCTGTGGGTGATCATCCCCCACCGGGTCGTCCATCGGCGGCGGGCCGGGGAGGGGGCGGCGTCGGGCGCAGCAGCTGCGGGCGCGACCCGCGCGATTGCAACTGCGCCCATGCGCCGGCGCCGCCGACCCGAGATCCCCCGGGTGGTGGACATGCGCCTGCAGAGATGTGCCCGGACCGGGGCGGCCGGTCCGGCGTACGAGCTCGTGGTGGACCTGGCCGGAGTAGGCGCTCCCACCACCGGCCGGATTCCGGTCTACCGGGACCTGGTGCGGTCCGAGCGCGTCCTGCTGAAGGAGCGCTACCGGACCGAGATCGCGGGCCTTCCCCTGGTGGCCGGCAACCTGGCAGCCCTGGAGCGGGCGGCGCGCGAGGTCCTGGTCTGGGTGCTGGAGGGCTACCGGCTGCCCCGCTTTGTGTTTCGGGTGCGCGGCGGGCCGGCGGTGCCGGTGACGGCCCGGGACGGGCGGCTGTGCGGCCGCGTCCCCGGCGGCCCGCTGCTGGAGGCGGCCACCCTGGCGACCCTGCGCGAGCGGCTGGCGGGCTACCTGGGGCGGGCAGACCTGGAGGTCCGCGCGCTCTCCTGGCGGGACCTCCGCTACCATCCGGCGTGCGCCGTGGTGGAGGGCGAGGGGCTGTGGGCGCCCCTGTTCTGGGAGGACGGCCATCTCGCCACCCCGGACCTGCCGGTGCGCGTGCCGGGGCTGGCGGCCGCCCTGCGGGCGCTGCGGGAGGTGCACCAGGGAGCCGGGCCGCTGGTCCTCACCTGCCCGGACCCCCGGGCGCGGGCCGAGCTGGCGGCGGCTGCCCGGCGATGCGGGTACGTCCTCTCGGTGCCCGACGGCCGGGCGCGGACGACCGTGGAGGTCTGGCAGGTGGACGGGGTTGTGGGGTGCGCGCCTCCCGACACGGCGTCCTCCGGGACCCGGATGCTGATGGCCGCGGACGTCTGGACGCTGGCGGACCTGGTGGGGCGGGAGCTGGAGCGCGCCGGCCGGGCGCGGGCGGAAGAGATCCGCGTGCACCGCGCCGGCGAGGCCGCGGGAGCGTAGGATCCCGGGTGAGGAGGGAGCAGGGATGATCGTTCTGTGGAGTGTCCTGGCGCTGGCGGTGGCGGGCGGGGTGGCCCTGTGGGCCGCGCGGTACACCAAGGTCGGTCCCAACGAGGTGCTGATCATCTCCGGCCGTCGGCGGCGGGTGCGGGGCCCCGACGGCTCCGTGCGGACCGTGGGGTACCGCCTGGTCCTGGGCGGCGGCACCTTCGTGTGGCCCGTCCGGGAGAAGGTGCAGCGGCTGTCCCTGGAGCTGATGACCCTGGAGGTGCGCGCCGCGGAGGTGTACACCGCCCACGCCATCCCCGTCACCGTGGACGGGGTGGCGCAGGTGCGGGTCCGCAGCGACGAGGCCGGCATCGCCACCGCCGCGCAGCAGTTCCTCTCCCGGTCCCGGGAGGATGTGATGCGGACGGTCCAGCAGACCCTGGAGGGCCACCTGCGGGCCGCCATCGGCACCATGACCGTGGAGGAGATCTACCGCGGCCGGGACGCGCTGGCGCGCACGGCCCGGGAGGCGGCCGCCGAGGACCTGGCCAAGATGGGGCTGGAGATCGTCTCCCTCACCATCCGCACCATCACCGACAGCCAGGGATACCTGGAGGCCCTGGCCCGGCCCCGGATCGCCCAGGTCAAGCGGGACGCGGTCAAGGCGGAGGCCGAGGCCGAACGGGAGGCCCAGCAGACCCGCCTGGCGGCCGAGGCGGAGGTGGAGCAGGCGCGCCGGGACCTGGCGGTGCGCAAGGCGGCCTACGAGGCCGAGGTGGCCGCCCAGCGGGCGCAGGCGGACCTGGCCTACGAACTGCACCGCCACCGCGTCAGCCAGCAGGTGAAGGCCGAGCAGATGCAGGTGAGCATCGTGGAGAAGGACAAGGCCATCGAGCTGGAGGCCCGGGAGATCCTGCGCCGGGAGAAGGAGCTGGTGGCCCAGGTCCTCAAGCCGGCCCAGGCTGAGCGGGAGCGCATCCAGATGCTGGCGGAAGCCGAGCGGCACCGCTTGGCCGCGGAGGCCGCCGGGCGCGCGGAGGGCATCCGGGCCACCGGGGCCGCCGAGGCCGAGGCGCTGCGGTTGAAGGGGATCGCCGAGGCCGAGGCGATGGAGCAGAAAGCCCGGTCCTGGTCCCAGTACACCGAGGCGGCCCTGACCGACCTGGTGATCCGCATCCTGCCCGATCTGGCGCGGGCCGTGGCCGAGCCGCTGGCCCGGACCGACAAGATCATCCTCATCGGCAACGGCGACGGCGCGGGCGCCTCCCGGGTGACCGGTGAGGTCACGCGGGTCCTGGCCCAGCTGCCGGCGGTGGTGGAGGCCCTGACGGGCATGAAGCTGGACGCGATCCTGCGGCGGCTGCCCGGCGCGGAGGCCCCGGCGGCGGACCGGCGTCCGGTGCCGGAGGCGGTGGAGCGGTGATGATGGCCGAGCGAGACACGTCTTCTTGGAGGATCCCATGACCGATCAGATACGCACGCACCTGTCGGACCACGCGCTGATTAACCCGTCCCGGGTGATTGACCTGTGCCGCCGCCAGGGCGTGCGGATGGTGGACTTCCGGTTCACCGACCTGGTGGGAGGGTGGCAACACTTCTCCATTCCCGCCGACGAGCTGGACGAGAGCATGTTCGTGGAGGGGGTGGGGTTTGACGGCAGCAGCATCCGGGGGTTTCAGGCCATCGACGAATCCGACATGCTGCTGCTCCCCGATTCCCGGACCGCGCGCGTGGACCCGCTGCTCCGGGTGCCCACCCTCATGCTCATCTGCGATGTCTACGATCCGGTGACCCGCGAGCGGTACACCCGCGACCCCCGCTACGTGGCCCAGAAGGCGGAGCACTACCTGGCGAGCACCGGCATCGCCACCGCCAGCTACTGGGGGCCCGAGGCGGAGTTCTTCGTGTTCGACGACGTGCGTTACGACCTGCAGGCCCACAGTGCCTCCTATCTGGTGGACTCGGCGGAAGGCCCCTGGAACACCGGGCGCGACGAAAGGCCCAACCTGGGCTACAAGCCCCGACACAAGGAGGGCTACTTCCCGGTCCCGCCGGCGGACAGCCTCCAGGACTTCCGCAGCGAGCTGGTCCTGAAGATGCGCGAGGCCGGGCTGGAGGTGGAGGTCCACCACCACGAGGTGGCGTCGGCGGGCCAGTGCGAGATCGACCTGCGCTTTGCCACCCTCACCGAGATGGCCGACCGGCTGATGCTGTACAAGTACCTGGTCAAGATGTTCGCCCGCGCCCACTTCAAGACCGCCACCTTCATGCCCAAGCCCATCTTCGGGGACAACGGGTCGGGGATGCACTGCCACCAGAGCCTGTGGAGGGAAGAGGTCAACCTGTTTTTCGACCCCGATGGCTACGCCCAGCTCAGCGAGCTGGCCATGTACTACATCGGCGGCCTGCTGCACCACTCGCCGGCCCTGCTGGCGTTCTGCGCCCCCACCACTAACTCGTACCGTCGGCTGGTCCCCGGGTACGAGGCGCCGGTGAACCTGGTGTACTCCCAGCGCAACCGCAGCGCCGCGGTGCGCATCCCCGTGTACTCCGCCAGCCCGCGGGCCAAGCGCATCGAGTACCGGCCCCCGGATCCCTCCGCCAACCCCTACCTGGCGTTTGCGGCCATGCTCCTGGCGGGCCTGGACGGGATCCGGCGCCGCCTCGACCCGGGCGACCCGATGGACGTGGACCTGTACGAGCTGCCGGCGGAGGAGGCCCGGAAGATCCGCCAGGTCCCCGGGTCGCTGGAAGGCGCGCTGGCCGCGCTGGAGGAGGACCACGCCTTCCTGCTGGAGGGAGGGGTGTTCACTCCCGACGTGATCGAGACCTGGCTGGATCTCAAACGCCGCCGGGAGGTGGACTTCGTGCGCCTGCGGCCGCACCCGGCGGAGTTTCACCTCTACTACGACGTGTGAGGCGGTCGTGAACCTGGTGGTGACGGGGTGGGTTCTGGGGCTGGCGTTCTGCGCGGCTCCGGGGGCGGTCACCGCCGAGGCGGTCCGCCGGGGGGCAGCCCGGGGCTGGACGGCAGCGCTGGCCCTGGGGGTGGGCTCGCTGCTGGGCGACGCCCTGTGGGCGGCGGCCGGCCTGGCGGGCGCGGCCACGCTGACGCGCACCGGCCTGGGGCGGACGCTGGGCGCGGCGGGCGTCGTCCTGCTGCTGTGGCTGGCTTGGCGGGCGCTGCGCGACGCGCGGAGCCCGACCCCGCGTCCCTCGCGGGTCCGTCCCGGGGCGGACTTCGCCGCCGGCGCCGCCCTGTCGCTGACCAACCCGCTGGCGATGGGATTCTGGCTGACCGCTGGCGCGGCCGTGGCCGCCCAGGCGCCCGCCGGCTCACCGGTCTTTGCCCCGGTCTTCGCCGGCGTGATGGCGGCGGCGATCGCCTGGTGCGCGGTCCTCGCGGCCGCCGTCGGCTGGGCGCGGCGGTGGATGACCGGTCCCGCCCTGCGGGTGCTGTCCGCCGTGTGCGGGCTGCTGCTGCTCGGGGCGGGCGTGCGCCTGGCCCTCGGGCTGCCGGGCTAGTCCGCCCGTCCCCGGCCGCCCGGGGCGTGTCCGTACACGATCCGGCAGCCGATCACCGGCGTCTCCGCCAGCGGCGGGGTCCGGCCGGCCAGCAGGGCGTCCAGCGCCTGCCGGAGGTACGGGTGGCGGACGGCGGCGGGATCTTCGCTGTTGTCGTCCACCCCCCCGTGGTAGCGCAGGATCCCGGCGGAGTCAAACAGGAACACCTCGGGGGTCCGCGTCGCCCCATACCGCCGCGCCACCTCCTGGGCGGGGTCGGCCAGGAAGGGGAACGGATACCCGCGCTCCTGCGCCCGGCGGCGCATGCTCTCCTCGCCGTCCTCGGGGTGCCGGCGGGGGTCTGTGGGGTTGACCAGCAGCAGCTGGACGCCCCGGCCGGCGTAGTCCCGCTGGATCCGGATCAGCCGGTCTTCCCACGCCAGGGCATACGGGCAGTGGAGGCACGTGAAGACCACGCCCAGGACCCTGGCGGAGCGGTAGTCGTCGGTCCCGACCCGGTGGCCGGCGGCGTCCCGCAGGGTGAAGGGGATGAGCGGCGAGCCCACCTCCAGCGCCAGGAGCGTGTGGCCCCCGCCCGCGTCGCCCCCGTCGGCGGGCTCCCCGGAGGCGGCCCGCGGGGGACGGTCCAGGGCGGAGCGCAGGGCATCTTCCAGCATCGCCACCGTGGGGATCGGTGTCACCCGCCCGTCGGGGGTCAGGAAGACCCGGCAGGTCAGCCGGTAGGCCTCGCCGGGAGCGGGGAACAGGTCCACGCCGTTGACGCGGATGGTGGGCGAGCCGGCAAAGCGCAGTGCCCGCGCCTGTTCGTCGGTGTCCACCCGGATGACGCGCACCGACGCGCGCACCCCGAGGGCCTCCACCACCTGCCGCAGACGCTTCAGGGCCGGCTCATGGGAGGGGCAGTCCTCCCAGTACAGGAACTCGATCTGGAACATTCCGGCCTCCGATGATGTCACACCTCACCCGCCGGGTCAACGTGTGCCGCGGGGCGGGGCATTCCCTCCCCGTTGAGGAGGCCGGCGCCGTGGGCTACAGTGGGGGTGTCGATGCGGCTGTCCCGGCGGCGGTTCCGGCGCCTGGTCCTGCAGGCGCTCCAGTCCCTTCCCGAGGAGATCCGCGCGCGGCTGGACAACGTGGCGGTGGTGGTGGAGGACTGGCCGTCGGCGGAACAGCTGGCCGCCGCCGGCGTGGGGCCCGAGGACACCCTGTTCGGCCTGTACGAAGGCGTCCCCCTGATTTCCCGGGGGATCACCGCCGACTCGTTGCTGCCCGACAAGATCACGATCTTCCAGGGCCCGCTGGAGGAGGCGTGCGCCAGCGAGGAGGAGATGGCGGAGGAGATCCGGCGGACCGTCGTCCACGAGATCGCCCACCACCTCGGCATCGACGACGAGCGCCTGGCCGAGCTGGGGTATGACTGAGCCGCGTCCCCGCCCGCGCTCCGGCGCGCCCGGCTCTGCGGTCCGCCCCGTGAGAGGAGGTTCGCCATGGGCCTGCTGACCGTTCTGCGGGACGCGCTGGGTGCGGCCGCGCGGGCGGTCCGCAACGGCCTGGTGCGCCTGCTACCCGCTCCCGAGGTCGTGCTCCTCACGGTGTCGGGTTCCCTGCCCGAGCGCCGCACCCCGCCGCCCGGAGTCCTCCGCCGCTGGCTGGCCCGGGGGTGGGGGGCGGAGCCGGACGTGAGCCTGGAGGAGTGGCGGGAGAGGCTGCGGATGCTGGCCACCGATTCCCGGGTGCGCGGGGTGGTGGTGAGGATAGGGGCGGTGCGGGCGGGGCTGCCCGCCCTGCGGGTCCTGCGCGATGGCCTGCGGGACCTGGGCCAGGCCGGCGTCCGCGTGGTGGCCTTCCTGCCCGCGGCAGACCTGGCGGGATACTACCTGGCCAGCGGGGCGCAGGAGGTGATCGTCCCCGACAGCGCCGAGCTCCTGCTGGCCGGTCTGCGGGTGGAGGCGACATTCCTGCGGGCGGCGCTGGACCGGCTGGGGATCCGCGCCCGGTACCACCACATCGCCGAATACAAGACCGCCGCCCACCGGTTCCTGTACCCGAGAATGACCGAACCCCACCGGGAGATGCTGGAGGCGATCCTGGAGACCTGGCAGGGGGAGATCACCTCCGCCATCGCGTCTTCCCGGGGCATCGCGCCCGCCGAGGTGGCCGCCGCCATCGACCGGGGCCTGCTCACCGCCGCCGACGCGCTGAGCCTGCGCCTGGTGGACCGGGTGGCCTACGAAGACGAGCTGCCGTCGGTGCTGGGCGCCGCCGGACGCCCGGCGCGGATCGTCCCCTGGCCTCAGGCGGTCCGCCGGCTGCGCGCGCCCCGGCGGCGGTGGCGGCGCCCGGTGGTGGCGGTGGTGCAGGTCCTGGGAACCATCGTCCCCGGAGAGAGCCGGCAGTTTCCCGTTCCCCTGCCCCTGGTGGGCAGCCGGCTGGCCGGGTCCGACACCGTGGCGCGGGCGTTGCGGGCGGCGGAGCGGACGCCCGGGGTGCGGGCCGTGATCCTCCACGTGGAGTCGGGTGGCGGATCGGCCGTGGCGTCGGACCTGATCTGGCGGGAGGTGGTCCGGGTGCAGCAGCGCGTGCCGGTGGTGGCCTTCCTGGGCGCGGTGGCCGGATCGGGCGGCTACTACGTGGCGTGCGGGGCGCGGCGGATCGTGTGCAGCCCGCTGACCCTCACCGGCTCCATCGGCGTGATCGCCGGAAAGATCTCCCTGCGGGGCCTTCTGGCCCGCACCGGGGTGGAGCGGGAGATTCTGACCCGGGGGGAGTCGGCCACCCTGCCATCCCCCTTCGCTGACTACACCGACGCCCAGGACGCCGCCGTCCGCCACTGGGCCGAGGACATCTACCGGCGGTTCATCGCCCGCGTGGCCTCGGGGCGGGGCCTGCGCACCGACCAGGTGGAGGCGGTGGCGCGCGGGCGGGTGTGGACCGGACAGGACGCCGTCTCCCGCGGGCTGGTGGACGAGCTGGGCGACTTTGAGGCGGCGGTCCAGGCGGCGCGGGAACTGGCCGGCCTGCCGCGCGACGCCGACGTGGCCGTGGTCACGGTCCGCCCGCCCCGGTACGTCCCCATCCCGGACTCGGCGGCTGCCTGGGGACACGCCCTGCGGCAGGTGGCCGACCTGCTGGCCGAGCCGGCGCTGCTGGTGATGCCCGGGCCGGAAGTGGTCGCATGACGCCGTGGGCGCGCGGGCTGATGGCCGGTGCCGTCCTGGGCCTGGCGGCGGGCGGCCTGTCGGGCTCGGCCCGGGTGGACGCCATCGTGTGGCCGGAGGCGGGCGGTCCGGTGGTGGACCTGCGGGTGGATGAGCCGTTCGTGGGGCGGCTCACCCGGCCGGCCGTGGGGACTCTGGGAGAGGTGCGCATCCGTCGCCGGTCCTGGGTGGTGGCGTCCGTGTACGACGTCTCCCTGCGCACCGCCCCGGCGGCCGCCGACGCCCTGGGCGGCGTCCGCCTGTCTGTCAGCCTGCCGGGTCGCGTCACGGCGCCGGGGGCCCGCGTGGCGGGCGGGACGGCGACGTGGGAGGGCCTGGAGGGACCCCTGCGGGCGCGGGCGCGGGCCGTCCACGGGGTGCGCCTGGCCGTCGTTGCCGCGGCGGGCGTGGCGCTGTGGGTGTGGGGCCGCCCGCCCCGGAGGAGTTAGAGGACGCGGGCGGAAAGGACCCTGGGCGCAGGCCCGGGGTGCGGAGGGACGATGTTGCGCGTGCGGGTGATCCGCAGCGGCAGCGGCGGCAACGCGGTCTACGTGCAGGGAGGGGCCACGCGCCTGCTCGTCGATGTGGGACTCCCGGCCGAACTGGTGGCGCAGGAACTGGTCGCCATGCCCGACGCCTGGCCGCCGGCGGCCATTCTGCTCACCCACGAGCACGAGGACCACGCCCGGGGGGCCTGGGCGCTCGCCCGCCAGGCCGGCGTGCCGGTCCTGGCCACCGAGGGAACCCTCCGCGCGGCGGCCGAATCTGCGCAGGGAGTGTCCGCCGAGCGCGTCGTCCCCGGCGTCCCCGTCCGGGTGGGGGAGGTGCAGGTGGAGGCGCTTGTGGTGTCCCACGACGCCGCGCAGCCGGTGGGCTACGTGATCTCCCGGGGCCCGCGCGCGGTGCTGGTGGCGACCGACCTGGGCGCGGTGGACGAGGCGCTGGTGGAACGGTCGCGGACCGTGGACGCGCTGGTGGTGGAGGCCAACTACGACCTGCGCCTGCTGGCGGTCAGCCCCTACCCGTGGTTTCTCAAGAACCGGATCCTCAGCCCCACCGGCCACCTCAGCAACGACGCCGCCGCCGGGCTGGTGGTGGCGGCGGCGGCCGGGGGGAGGCTGCGGATGGCCTGCCTGGTGCATCTGAGCGACATCAACAACCTGACGCCGCTGGCGAGGGACACCGCCCTGTGGGCGTTGGAGCGGGAGGGCATCACCGGCGTCCGGGTGGAGGCGGTGCGCCCCAACGGGAGCAGTTCCCTGTGGGACGTCGGCTGACGGCGGGACGCCGGATCTCCCCCGGACACCGGTCGGTGCCGGCGTCGGGATCTGGCGGTGTTTGACCCGGCCGCAGTCGCCGGGAAGCCCGCGGCCACGCTGCGGCGGGCGGCGGTGTCCATCCTGGGTGCGGCCATCCGGGCGGTCGACCCGGAGGTCGCGGTGTCCCGTACCGTGACCCGCCGCGGCCCGATTCTCCGGGTGGGCCGGCGCCGCTACGACCTGCGCCGGGTGCGGCACGTGTTCGTGGTGGGGGCGGGCAAGGCCTGCGCGCCCATGGCGGCCGCCTGCGAGCGGGTGCTGGGCGACCGGCTGACCGCCGGGCTCGTCGTGGTCAAGTACGGGTACGGGATGCCCCTGCGGCGCGTCGAGGTCATCGAGGCTGGCCACCCGCTGCCGGACCAGGCCGGCGCCCGCGGGGCCGGCCGCATCCTCGACCTGGTGTCGGGGGCGGAGGAGCCCGATCTGGTCCTGTGCCTGATCTCGGGGGGAGGCTCGGCGCTGCTGCCGGCGCCGGCGGACGGGATCACCCTGGAGGAGAAGATGGCGGTCACCGACCTGCTGCTGCGCAGCGGCGCGACCATCCGCGAGATCAACGCCGTCCGCAAGCACCTCTCCCGCATCAAGGGCGGGCGGCTGGCGCGGGCCGCCGCGCCCGCCCGGGTGGTGGGGGTGGTGCTGTCGGACGTGCCCGGAGATCCCCTGGACGCCATCGCGTCCGGTCCCATCACCCCCGACCCCACCACCTTCCATGACGCGCTGGCAGTTCTGCAACGCTACGGTCTGCTGGACCGGGTGCCGCCATCCGTCCGGCTGCACCTGGAGCGGGGCGCCGCCGGGCAGGAGCCGGACACGCCCAAGCCGGGGGACCCGCTGTTTGCACGGGTGCAGGTCGAGGTGGTGGGCAACATCGATCGGGCGGTGGATGCCGCGGCAGCCCGGGCGGCCCGCCTGGGATTCCGGCCGCTGGTCCTCACCACGCGCCTGGAGGGCGAGGCGCGGGAGGCCGCCCGGGTGGTCTGCAGCATCGTCCGCACCGTGCGGGAGCGCTCGCGCCCGATCCGCCCCCCGGCCTGCCTGCTGGCAGGGGGGGAGACGACGGTGACGGTCCGGGGAGCGGGGCGGGGCGGCCGCTGCCAGGAGTTCGCCCTGGCGGCCGCGCTGGCCATCGAGGGGTGGGATGGCGTGGTGGTGGCGGCCTGCGGCACCGACGGCACCGACGGCCCCACCGATGCCGCCGGCGCGGTAGCCGACGGCGCGACCGCGGCCCGGGCCCGGGCGGCGGGGCGCGACCCTGCGCGGGCGCTGGCCGACAACGATGCGTATCACGTCTTTCAGGCGCTGGGCGACCTGCTGGTCAGCGGTCCCACGCGGACCAACGTCACGGACCTGTACGTGGCGCTCGTTAGAGGGAAGAGGGAAGAGGGAAAAGGGAACAGGGGAAACCAAAGACGGTCTACCCTTTCGCACACCGGGTAAATCTGCGGGTCAGTGGTCGCACCCAAGGCCGGCGTCAGGGACCTGTTAGTGCCACGGGTAACAGGGAAGAGGGAAGAGAGGCGGACGACGGTCCGCGCGGCGGGACGGGAGGTCGGGGTGAAGGTCCTGTTCTGCATCTCGGAGGCGGTGCCGCTGGCCAAGACCGGAGGGCTGGCTGACGTGGGCGGCGCGCTGCCGGCGGCCCTGCGGGCGCTGGGGTGCGAGGTGCGCGTCGTCCTGCCCCGCTACCGCGGCATCGAGGTCGCGGGGTGGTGGCGGGCTGGATCGGTGCGGGTTCCCCTGGGGGAGCGGACGGTGGAGGCGGTGATCTGGGACGGCGCCATGCCCGACACCGGCGTGCCCGTGTGGCTGGTGGACCAGCCGCAGCTCTTCGACCGCCCTGGCCTGTACGGGGACGGAGGGTCCGACTACCCCGACAACCTGGCCCGCTTCGCCTGCCTGTGCCGGGCGGCCCTGGCCTGGCTCCCCCGCCAGCAGTGGCGGCCCGACCTGGTCCACTGCCACGACTGGCAGACCGCCCTCATCCCGCCCCTGGTGGCGAGCGGTCAGGCGCCACCGCTGCCGACCCTGCTGACCATCCACAACCTGGCCTACCAGGGGATCTTTCCGGCCGACCAGTTTCCCCTCACCGGACTACCTCCCCGGATGTTCTCGGTGCGGGGCCTGGAGTTCTGGGGGAAGGTGAACGTGCTCAAAGGCGGGTTGATCTACGCCGACATGCTGAGCACCGTCAGCCCCACCTACGCGCGGGAGATCCAGACACCCGAGTTCGGCGCCGGCCTGGACGGCGTGCTGCGCGAGCGCGGCGCCGACCTGGTGGGCATCCTCAACGGTGTGGACTACCGCATCTGGGACCCCGCCCACGACCCCCACCTGCCGGCGCCCTACACCCGGGAGGACCTGTCGGGCAAGCGGGTCTGCAAGGAGTACCTGCAGCGGGAGGTCGGCCTGGACGTGCGGCCCGACGCGCCGCTGGTGGGCATGGTGGGCCGGCTGGTGGAGCAGAAGGGGATCGATCTGGTGGTGGCCGCCGCCCCCGAGATTCTGGCCCGGGGCGCGCAGCTGGTCGTCCTCGGCACCGGCGAGCCCCGGTACGAGCAGATGCTGCAAGACCTCGCCCGGCGGGAGTCCGGCAGGGTGGCCGTCCGCATCGGCTTCGACGACGCCCTGGCGCACCGCATCGAGGCCGGCGCGGACCTGTTCGTCATGCCGTCCCGCTACGAGCCGTCCGGGCTGAACCAGCTGTACAGCCTCCGCTACGGGACCGTGCCCGTGGTCCGCCGCACCGGAGGGCTGGCCGACTCGATCGTGGACGCCACCCCGGACGCGCTGGAGGCCGGCACCGCCACCGGCTTTGTGTTTGATGCGTACAGTCCCGAGGCGCTGGCGACGGCGGTGGCGCGGGCCCTGGAGGTCTACCGCACGCCGGCGCTGTGGAAGAGGCTGCAGCGCGCGGGCATGTCCGCCGACTTCTCCTGGCAGGCCGCTGCCCGCCGGTACCTGGACCTGTACGAGCGGACCCTCGCCGCCGCCCGGCGGCGCCGATGACGGCCGTGGACACGCGGAGGTGACGCGGTGCCCGAGCTGCGCAAGGATCCCATCTCCCGGCGCTGGGTGATCATCGCCACCGAGCGCTCCGCCCGGCCCACCGACTTCCACCCCGAGCCGGTGGAGGCCGCCGACAGCGATGCCTGTCCGTTCTGCGAGGGGCGGGAGGACCACACCCCGCCCGAGATCTACGCCGTGCGCGCCCCGGGCACCGCGCCCAACACGCCGGGGTGGACGGTGCGGGTGGTGAGCAACAAGTTCCCCGCCCTGCGCATCGAGGGGAGCACCGAGCGCACCCGGCCGGGGATCTTCACCCGGATGGACGGGGTGGGCGCCCACGAGGTCATCATCGAGACCCCCGACCACGCCACCCACCTGGGCGCGCTGCCGGCCGGGCATGTGGCCGAGGTGATCGGGGCGTACCTGCACCGCTACCGCGACCTGCGGGGGGACGCGCGCTTCCAGTACGCCCTGCTGTTCCGCAACCACGGCCGGACCGCGGGGGCGTCGCTGTCCCACCCCCACTCGCAGCTGATCGCCCTGCCGGTGGTGCCCAAGCGGGTGGCCGAGGAGCTGGAGGCGGCGGAGAGGTTTTTCGCCCGCCGCGGCGCGTGCATCTACTGCGCCCTGCTGGAGCAGGAACGGGCCAGCGGGGAGCGGATCATCTGGGAAAGCGACGCCTGCGTGGTCCTGGCGCCGTACGCCTCCCGCTTCCCCTTTGAGACCTGGATCCTGCCGCGGGCGCACATGGCCGACTTCGGCACCCTGACCCCCGAGCTGGTGGAGCCGGTGGCCCGGGCGCTGCGGGAGACCCTGGCCCGGCTGGCCGCCTGCCTGGCCAACCCGCCGTACAACTTCATCGTCCACACGCTGCCCTACCACAGCCCCCTGGGCCATCTGTACCACTGGCACATCGAGATCATGCCGCGGCTGACCCAGGTGGCGGGCTTTGAGTGGGGGTCGGGATTCTACATCAACCCGGTGGTCCCCGAAGACGCCGCGCGCGTCCTGCGGGAAGGGTCTGCCGTGCCGGCCGGGGCTCCGGCTTCGCCCGAGCGGATTCACGGGGAAGTGGGCAACTGAGGGGGGTCGCGCGCGATGAGGGATGCCTCCGGCCGGCCGGGGCGGGTCGCCCTGTGGGTGACGTGCCTGGTGGACCAGCTGTTCCCCCAGGTGGGCGAGGCCGCGGTGGCCGTCCTGCGCCGCGCGGGGGTGGAGGTGGACGTCCCGCTGGCCCAGACCTGCTGCGGGCAGGTGGCCTTCAACGACGGGTTCTGGCCGGAGGCGGCGCGGCTGGCCCGCAAGTTCCTGAACGACTTCGGGGGCGCCGAGGCGGTGGTGACTCCCAGCGCCTCGTGCGCCACCATGGTGCGGGAGTTCTATCCCCTGCTGCTGCGCGACGACCCGCCGGCCGCCGTCCGGGCGCGCGATCTGGCCGCCCGGACGTACGAGCTCACCGAGTTCCTGGTGGACGTGCTGGACGCCGGGGACCTGGGGGCGCGCTTTCCCCACCGGGTCACCTGCCACGCGTCCTGCCACAGCCTGCGGGGACTGCGCCTGCGCGACCAGCCGCTGCGCCTGCTGCGGGCGGTGCGCGGGCTGGAGCTGCGCGAGCTGCCGGGCCTGGAGGAGTGCTGCGGGTTTGGAGGGATGTTTGCGGTCACGTTCGCCGCGCTGTCGGGGTCGATGCTCCACGCCAAGATGGCCGCCGTGGAGGCCTCGGGCGCGGAGGTGGTGACGTCCACCGACTGCAGCTGCCTGATGCACATCGCCGGCGGCCTGTCCCGCCGCGGCAGCGCCGTGCGGGCGGTCCACATCGCCGAGATCCTGGCGGCGCGCTGACACCCGGATGACGGTGACCGGTCCATGAGGTCTGTGCCCATCGACTTCGTGCGCGCGTCGGAGGCCGCCCTGGCCGACCCCGTCCTGCACGCGTCGGTCCGGCGGGCCATGGTGCGCTTTCGGGACCTGCAGCGGGCGGTCATCGAGGAAGTTCCGGACTGGCAGGCGCTGCGGGAGCACGCCCACCGGGTGAAGATGCACACCCTGGCCCACCTGGACCGCTACCTGGAGCAGCTGGACGAGCGCGTCACCGCCGCCGGCGGGCGGGTGCACTGGGCCCGGGACGCCGGCGAGGCGCAGCGCATCATCGCCGACCTCGTCCGCGCCCGGGGCGGCCGCGCGGTGGTCAAGAGCAAGTCCATGACCTCCGAGGAGATCGAGCTGAACACCGCCCTGCAGGCCGCCGGCTGCCAGGTGGTGGAGACCGACCTGGGCGAGTACCTGGTGCAGCTGGCCGGAGACCGCCCGGCCCACCTGATCGCCCCGGCCATCCACCGGTCCACGGAGGAGATCGCGCGCCTGCTGGCCGACCGGCTGGGGGTCCCCGTCCACGACGACCCGGCGGAACTCACCCGCACCGTGCGCCGGGTGCTGCGGCGCACCTTCCTGTCCGCCGACGTCGGCATCACCGGGGTCAACTTCGCCGTGGCCGAGACCGGCACCCTGGTCATCGTGGAAAACGAGGGCAACGCCCGCCTGACCACCACCCTGCCGCGGATGCACATCGCCCTGATGGGCGTGGAGAAAGTCATCCCGCGGCTGGCGGACCTGGCGGTGTTCCTCACGCTGCTGCCGCGGGCCGCCACGGGGCAGAGGCTGAGCAGCTACGTGTCGTGGATCACCGGGCCCCGCCGTCCGGGGGAGGGCGACGGTCCCGAGGAGCTGCACCTGGTGATCCTGGACAACGGGCGATCGGGGATCGCCGCCGATCCGGTCATGGCCGAGGCCCTGGCCTGCATCCGGTGCGGCGCGTGCCTGGACGTCTGCCCGGTATTCGAGCGGACAGCCGGGCATGCCTACGGCTCCGTGTATTCCGGCCCCATCGGCGCCGTGATCACGCCCCTGCTCCGGGGGCTGGACGCGGCGGCACAACTGCCGTTTGCGTCGTCGCTGTGCGGGGCGTGCGGGGAGATCTGCCCGGTCCGCATCGACCTGCCGCGCCTGCTGCTGGAGCTGCGGGCGCGGGTGATGAGCCGGGGATGGTCGGGCCCGATGGAGCGGATGTTCGTCCGCGGGTGGACGGCGGTGATGGCCCGCGCGTCGCGCCTGCGGGTGGCGGGGCGGATGGCCCGATGGGCTCTGCGGGCGCTGCAGGGGCGGCGCGTTCTGCCCTACCCCCTGTCGGCGTGGGTCCGCTACCGGGACCTGCCCGCACCGCCCGCCGATGCCTTCCGGGATCGGTGGCAGAAGATCCGTTCCTCCGGAGGGGCACAGCCGTGACCGCCCGGGAACACATCCTGGCCAGACTGCGCGGCCGCTCGCCCTCCGACATCTCCCTGCCGGACGTCTACCGGACCGCCGGGCGCCCCGCCGACGCGCTGGACCTGTTCGCGCGTCGCGCCCGGGAGGCCGCCGCCGAGGTGGTGGTCGCGCCTGCCCACGGGTGGGCCCGGCAGCTCGCGGCGCAGATGCGGGACAGAGGGGTGCGGACGGTGGCGGTCTGGGAGGACCCGCTGCTGGCTCCCGCGGTCGAGGCCCTGAGGGAGGCCGGCATGGCGATCGTGGGTCCCGGCGAGCACACCCCACAGCGTCTGGATGCCTGCGACGCCGGCCTGACGACGGCCGAGGCCGCCGTGGCCACCAGCGGCACCCTGGTGCTGGCCTGCGGTCCCGGGCGCCCGCGGACGACGTCGCTGCTGCCGCCCCTGCACGTGGCGGTGCTGCCGGCCGGGCGGGTCGTGGCCACCCTGGAGGATCTGCTGGCCGGCCTGCCGCGACCGCTGCCGTCGGCGCTCACCCTGATCAGCGGCCCCAGCCGCACCGCCGACATCGAGCTGGTGCCGGTCCGCGGGGTCCACGGGCCCACCGACGTCGTGGTGTATGTGCTGGGGTAGGGAAGAGGGAAAAGGGAAGAGGGAAGAAGGGAAAAGAGAGCCGGGCGTCTGGGGTGTCCGGCGGGGACACATCGGTGGACAGGGACAGGCTGGTGCGCCGCCTGCGCGGGATCGTCGGTGAGCCCTACGTGCTCACCGACCCCGCCGACGTGGTCGTCTACGAGCACGACGCCCTGCCCCTGACGGGGCATCTCCCCGACGCGGTCGTCCTGCCGGGGTCCACCGCCGAGGTGGCGGAGGTCGTCCGCGCTGCTTCAGAGTGCGGCGTGCCGGTGATCCCGCGCGGCGCCGGCACCGGCCTGGCCGGGGGCGCGGTGCCGGAGGGCGGCGGTGTGGTGGTGGCCCTCACCCGCATGAACCGGATCCTCTCCCTGGACCCCCGCCACCGTCTGGCGGAGGTGGAGGCGGGGGTGGTGAACGCCGACCTCAACGCCGCCGCACGGCCGTACGGCCTGGCCTTTGCCCCGGATCCGGGCAGCCAGACCGCGTCCACCATCGGGGGCAACATCGCCACCAACGCCGGGGGTGCCCACTGCCTGGCCTACGGGGTCACCACCCACCACGTCCTGGCCGCGGAGGTCGTCCTGGCCGACGGGCGGGTGGTGTGGGCGGGCAGCGCCGCCGCGGACGCCCCGGGCTATGACCTCCGCGGCCTCCTGGCGGGTTCCGAAGGCACCCTGGGCATCGTCACCCGCGCCGTGGTCCGCCTGGTGCGCCTGCCCGAAGGGGTGCGCACCCTGCTGGCCGTCTTCGGCGGCGTGGAGAGCGCCAGCCAGGCCGTCTCCGACATCATCGCCAGCGGCATCGTGCCCGCCGCCCTGGAGATGCTGGACGCCCTGACCCTGCGCATCGTCGAGGAATTCGCCCACGCCGGATACCCCACCGACGCGGGGGCCGTCCTGCTGGTCGAGGTGGACGGTCTCGCCGACGTCCTCGACCGCCTGGCGGACCAGGTGCGCTCCCTGTGCCTCCGCCACGGCGCCCGGCAGGTCCGCACCGCCGCCTCCGAGGAGGAACGGGCCCTGCTGTGGAAGGGCCGCAAGGAGGCGTTCGGGGCCCTGGGGCGCGTCCGCCGCGGGGTGTACCTGGCGGATGTGACCGTCCCCCGACACCGGCTGCCGGAGATGATGCGGCGGGTGGGGGAGATCGCGGCCCGTACCGGCGTGCCCATCGCCAACTTCTTTCACGCTGGCGACGGCAACCTTCATCCCAACCTGCTGTATGACCCCCGCGACCCCCGCGCGGCGGCCGCGGTGGCCCGGGCGGCAGAGGAGATCATCCGGGCCGGCCTGGAGCTGGGGGGCACCATCACCGGTGAGCACGGAGTGGGGCTGGACAAGCGGGCCCACATGCGCTGGATGTACGCCGCACCCGACCTGGAGGCGATGCGGCGGGTCCGGCGGGCGTGGGATCCCCGGGGACTGCTGAATCCGGGCAAGGTGGTGCCCGAGTGAGGCGCGAGAACCCGCGCACACAACACGCGCCGGACGCGGCGGCCGGCGCCGACCGGCGGGCGCTGGTGGCCCGGCTGCGGGAGATCGTGGGCGACCGCCACGTGCTGGTGGATCCCGCCGACGTGGTGGTCTACGAGCAGGACGGCTCCATCCTCCAGGTCCTCCCCGAGGTGGTGGTCCTGCCCGCCTCGACGGCCGAGGTCGCGGCCGTGGTGCGGGCGGCCCGGGAGGCCGACGTCCCCATCGTGCCGCGGGGGTCGGGGACGGGCCTGGCCGGCGGCGCCGTGCCGGCCGAGGGCGGCGTGGTCGTCTCGCTGGCCCGGATGACCCGGGTCCGGGAGGTCAACCTGCGGCACCGGATCGTGGTCGCCGAGGCCGGTGTCATCAACCTGGACGTCACCCGGGCGGTGGCCTCCGGCGGCTACTTCTACGCCCCCGACCCCAGCAGCCAGGCGGCGTGCTCCATCGGGGGCAACGTGGCCAACAACTCCGGGGGCCCCCACACCCTGGCCTATGGCGTGACCACCAACCACGTCCTGGGGCTGGAGGTGGTGCTGGGGGACGGGACGATCACGTGGCTGGGGGGCCGGGCGGTGGACGTGCCCGGCTACGACCTGACCGGCGTGTTCGTGGGATCGGAGGGCACCCTGGGCATCGTCACCGCGGCCGCGCTGCGCCTGATGCGGACCCGGGAGGCGGTGCGCACGCTGCTGGCGGTCTTCGACCGCATGGACGACGCCACCGACGTCGTGGTCCGGATCACCGGCGCCGGCATCGTTCCCGCGGCCCTGGAGATGATGGACCGCACCACCATCGAGGCGGTGGAGACCGGCGCGCCGGTCGGCTATCCCCGGGACGCCGAGGCTGTGCTGCTGGTGGAGGTGGAGGGCGTGCGGGAGTATGCCGAGCGGGCGGCCGAGCTGGCCCGGCAGATCTGCACCCGCGGGGGGGCCCGGGAGGTGCGGGTGGCCCGGGACGAGGCGGAGCGCCAGCGCCTGTGGAAGGGCCGCAAGGGAGCGTTCGGCGCGCTGGGCGCGCTGGCGCCCAACTACTACGTGCAGGACGGGGTGGTGCCGCGCAGCCGGCTGCCCCAGATCATGCGGGAGATCGGCGAGATCGGCCGCCGGTACGGCCTGCGCATCGCCAACGTGTTTCACGCCGGCGACGGCAACCTGCACCCCAACCTCCTCTTCGACATGCGGGTCCCGGGCCAGCTGGACCGGGTGATCGCCGCGGGAGCCGACATCCTGCGGGCGTGCGTCGCCGCGGGCGGCAGCATCACCGGCGAGCACGGCATCGGGCTGGAAAAGAAGGCCTACATGGACCTGCTGTTCTCCCCGGCGGACCTGGACGCCATGGCGCGGGTGCGGCGGGCGTTCGATCCCGACGGCCGGTTCAATCCGGCCAAGGTGTTTCCCACCCCCATCACCTGCGCCGAGATGCGCCGCGCCCCGGCGACCCTGCCGGCGGGGCTGTGGATCTGACGGAGTTGCCGATGCGGAACGGATACGCGGGATCGGAGGAAGGCCTGAGGCGGGATCCCGTCCCCGGGTCGCACGTTCCCGGTGGGCCGGCCCCGGGCGCGGCGTCCGGGCCCGCGGTGGCCGCGCTGGCCGTGCCGGAGCTGGACCAGTGCGTGCACTGCGGGCTGTGCCTGAACCACTGTCCCACCTACCGGGTCACGCGCCTGGAGGCGGAGTCGCCCCGGGGACGCATCCACCTGGTGCGGGCGGCCGCCGATGGCCGCGTGGCCCTCAGCCAGCGGTGGGCCGAGCACCTGTACCTGTGCCTGATGTGCCGCGCCTGCGAGACGGCGTGCCCGTCGGGCGTTCAGTACGGACGCATCGCCGCCTCCGCCCGCGCCGTCCTGGGCCCGCCAGGGTCTCCGGTGGCGCGGGGGATCGCCCGCGCCGTCTTCACCCACGTGCTGCCCTCTCCCGCGCGGGTCCGCCTGGCCGTGCGAACCCTGGGGTGGGCCCGGCGGCTGGGGCTGGTCGCCCTGGCGCGGGCGCTGCCGGGCCGCCTGGGGGAGATGGCGGCTCTGCTGCCCGCGGTCCCCCGGCACTTCTTCACTCCCGCCAGCGACGTCTTCCCCGCCCTGGGGCCGGTGCGGGCGCGGGTGGGGCTGCTGACCGGGTGCGTGATGAGCACGGTGTTCGCCGACGTGGACGCCGCCACGGTGCGGGTGCTGCAGCGCAACGGTTGCGAGGTGGTGGTGCCCCGCTCCCAGACCTGCTGTGGAGCCCTCAACGTCCACAACGGGGACCCTGCTGGCGCGCGGCGGATGGCCCGGGCCAACGTGGCCGCGTTCCTGGGGGCGAAGGTGGACGCGGTGGTGGTCAACGCCGCCGGCTGCGGGGCGGCGATGAAGGAGTACGGGCACCTGCTGGCCGACGACCCGGAGTGGGCGGAGCCGGCGCGGCGCCTGGCCGGCGCGGTCGCCGACGTCAGCGAGTTCCTGGTCCGGCTGGGGCCAGTGCCTCCCGGTGGCCGCGTGGATCTCACCGTGACCTATCAGGATCCCTGCCACCTGGCCCACGGCCAGAAGGTGCGGACGCAGCCCCGGCAACTGCTGGGCCTGATCCCGGGGCTGCGCCTGGTGGAGATGGACGGGGCCGACCGGTGCTGCGGCAGCGCCGGCATCTACAACATCACCCACCCCCACATGTCCCAGGTCCTCCTGCGGGAGAAGATGCACGCCATCCGGGCCACCTCCGCCGAGGCGGTGGTCTCTCCCAACCCCGGCTGCATGCTGCAGCTGCGCTACGGCGCCCGCCGCTACGGACCCGCCCTGCCGGTCTACCACCTGGTGGACCTGCTGGACCGCGCGTACCGGAGCGGGGGCGCGGACGAGGCCGCGCCGCCGGCGGGAGGGCCTCCCCGCGGGGCGGGGTCGGGCGGGATCTGAGTGGAGCGGGCGGCCGTGGATCTGGACGTTCTGGTGGGGCGGCTGGAGGGTGAGCTGGGAACGGCCGCCGTGCGCGTGGCGCCGGGCGGCCTGGCTGACCACGCCGTGGACGGCATGGCCCCCTCCGTCCGCTGCGCGCCGGCCGACGCCGCGCAGGTGGCGGCGGTGTTGCGGCTGTGCGGGGAGGCGGGGGCGGCGGTCATCCCCCGCGGGGGCGGCACGGCCCTGCACTGGGGGAACCCGCCCCGGCGGGCCGACGTGGTTCTCAGCCTGGAGCGCCTGGATCGCCTGGTGGAGCACGACGACGCCAACCTGACGGCCACCGTGCAGGCGGGGATGCCGGTGACCACCTGCCAGCAGGTCCTGGCGCGGGCCGGCCAGTTCCTGCCGGTAGACCCGCCGCACCCGTCGCGGGCCACCGTGGGCGGGGTGGTGGCGGTGGGCGGGGGTGGACCGCGGCGGATGCTGTACGGAGGGGTGCGGGACCTGGTCACCGGCATGGGTGTGGTCCTGGCCGACGGGCAGCAGATCCGGGCCGGGGGCAAGGTGGTCAAGAACGTGGCCGGCTACGACATGTGCAAGCTGTTCACCGGCTCGCTGGGCACGCTGGGCGTGATCACGGACGTCACCTTCCGGCTGGCCCCCGTGCCGGAGGCTGAGGCCACCGCGGTGGCGTGGGGAGATCTGCCGGCGCTGCTGGCACTGGTGGACGACCTGTTCGCCTCCGTCCTGCAGCCCGCGGCGGTGGCGGTGGTGGGCCCGCACGTCGCCGTGCGGGCCGGGCTGGCCGCTGGTCCGGCGGTGGCCGTGCGGGCGGAGGGTTTCGCGGAGGCGGTGGCGCGCCACACGGCCGACGTCCGCCGGATGGCCGCCTCCCGCGACCTGCGGGCCGACGAGGTCTCCGCGGAGGACCACCGGCGCCTGTGGGCGACTCTCGCCGACGCGTCGGGCGGGCCCACGCCGGAGGCGCTGTTCAGGGTCGCCGTGCCGCTGGGAGCGGTGGGGGACGTGGTGCCCGCCGTGCACGCGGCCGGCGCGGCGCAGTGGATCGCCCACGCCGGCAGCGGCGCGGTGTGGGTGGAGGTGCCCGCGCCGGAGGCCGCCGCCTGGTGGGACCGCCTGAGCGGGCTGGCGGCGCAGCACGGCGGGCACTGCGTGCTGGCCGCGGCGCCGCCGGAGGCCAAGGCGGGCCGCGATGTGTGGGGGCCGCCGCCGCCGACGCTGGGCATCATGCGCGAGCTGAAGCGCCACTTCGACCCCCGCGGCATGCTCAACCCCGGCCGCTTCCTCGGCGGCCTGTGAAGCCCCGGCGGCAGGGGCGAATCCCGGCGCCGGCGAAAGTACTGATCGTACCCGTCCCTGGGACCTGCAGGTCCGGCCTGATCTCTCGCATCCTGCCATCGTTCCTCCGCCGGTCGCACCGGCCGGCGTCATCCGGCGCTCTCCGCCGCGCGGACGGGCGCCACCAGCGAAAGGGAGGGGTGGACATGTCCAGAGGTCGGGGTTCGGCCGGGCTCAGCGCCATCGCCTGGGCGGTGATCGTGGCTCTGGTGGTGGTGGCCGTCGCGGCCGCGTACTACGCCACCCGGCGGCCGGCGGCGGTGGCTCCCCAGCGGCTGGGGGGGACGGTATCGGTCCTGGGCGTGTGGGGAGGATCGGAGCTGGAGAGCTTTCTCGCCATGGTCAGGCCGTTTGAGGAGCGCACCGGGGTGAAGGTGGAGTTCGAGGGGACCCGGGACCTCAACGCCGTCCTGACCACCCGCATTCAGGGCGGGAACCCGCCTGACGTGGCGGGGCTGCCGGGTCCGGGCCAGATGGCCGAGCTCGCCCGCGCCGGGCACCTGGTTCCCCTGGAGAACGTGGTGGACATGGCGGCGCTGCGGGAGCAGTACGCGCAGAGCTGGCTGGATCTGGGAACGGTGGAGGGCAGGCTCTACGGGATCTTCATCAAGGCGGCGCTGAAGGGCCTGATCTGGTACAACCCCAAGGCGTTCGCCGCCGCGGGCTACACGGTGCCCACCACCTGGGAGGAGCTGCTGGCCCTCACCGACCGCATCGCCCGGGACGGCAAGACTCCCTGGTGCATCGGGCTGGAGAGCGGCGCGGCCAGCGGGTGGCCGGCCACCGACTGGATCGAGGACATCCTCCTGCGCACCGCCGGCCCGGATGTCTACGACCGGTGGTACCGGCATGAGATCTCGTGGACCGATCCCGCCGTGCGGCGGGCGTGGGAGCTGTTCGGGCGGATCGCCGCCACCCCCCGCTACGTCTACGGCGGCCGTCAGGGCGTCCTGGCCACCAACTTCGGGGAGTCGCCGTTCCCGCTGTTCACCGACCCGCCGGGCTGCTACCTGCACCACCAGGCAACATTCATCCAGGACTTCATCCAGAAGCAGTACCCGAACCTGCAGCCCGGCGAGGACGTCAACTTCTTCGCCTTCCCGCCCATCGATCCCGGCGTGCCGGCGGCGGTGGAGATGGCGGGCGACCTGTTCGGGATGTTCCGGGACACGCCCCAGGCGCGGGCGCTGATCGCCTACCTGACCACACCCGAGGCCCAGGCCATCTGGGTGCGGCGGGGCGGGGCGCTGTCGCCCAACCGCAAGGTCAGCTTGGACGAATACCCCGACCCGCTGAGCCGGCGGGCGGCGGAGATCCTCACCTCGGCGGAGGTGGCGCGGTTTGACGCCAGCGACCTGATGCCCGAGGCGGTGAACGCCGCGTTCTGGAAGGGCACCCTGGACTACGTCCAAAACCCGGCGCGGCTGGACGCGATCCTGCAGAACCTGGAGCGCATCGCTCAGGAGGCCTACCGGCGCTAGGCGGGTGTCCGGAAAGTGAAGGCCTGCCGGGGGGCCCGTTTGACGCGGCGCCCCAAATGGAGTGAAATGAGGGGAGACAGCGTGCGGGTTGCCGCCGGCTGTCCTGAGGACGCGGAGGAGGGAGAGGCATGCCGTATCCGTTCCGGTTGCCTGATCTCGGGTATCCGTACAACGCTCTGGAGCCCCACATCGACACCCTCACCATGGAGATCCACCACACCCGGCACCACCAGGCGTATGTGAACAATCTCAACGCCGCCCTGGAAAAGCACCCGCGGTTCCATTCCCTGGGAGTGGAAGACCTGCTGCGCACCCTCTCGGACCTGCCCGCCGAGATCCAGATCCCCGTGCGGAACAACGGGGGCGGCCACCTCAACCACACCCTGTTCTGGCAGTGGATGACGCCGGGCGGCCGCCACGAGCCCGGAGGAGCTCTCCGGGATGCGCTGGTGGCGGCCTTCGGATCGGTGGACGCCTTCCGGGAGCAGTTCACCCAGGCCGCCCTGGGGCGGTTCGGATCCGGGTGGGCCTGGCTGGTGGTGGACCGGACCGGAGCGCTGAAGGTGTACTCCACCGCCAACCAGGACTCGCCGGTGATGGACGGCGACACCCCCATCCTGGGCGTCGACGTGTGGGAGCACGCCTACTACCTCAAGTACCAGAACCGGCGGGCGGACTACGTCAAGGCGTGGTGGAACGTGGTCAACTGGGACGTGGTGGAGCAGTTCTACAGCAGGGCCCGCGCCAGGTAGGCGCGGCAGGCGGCTCCTCCGGCGGCAGGGAATTCCCCTGCCGCCGGATGTTTTACAGGAACATCTTCAGCCCGTGCTCCCGGCCGCGGTGGCGCAGCTTGCGCAGGGCCCGCGCCTCGATCTGGCGCACCCGCTCCCGGGTCACCCCCAGTTCCCGGCCCACCTGCTCCAGGGTCTGGGGCCCCTCGCCGGACAGCCCGAACCGCCGGCGCAGGACCAGCCGCTCCCGCGGCGTCAGGGTGTCCAGGACCTCCTCCAGCTGCTGGCGCAGGGACGCCCGGGCGGCGATCTCCTCCGGGTCCAGGCTGTCCGGATCCGCCACGAAGTCCTGCAGGTGGCTGTCTCCCTCGTCGTCGGTGGGCGCATCCAGGGACGCCAGCTCCTGGCCGGCCCGCAGGATCTCCTCCACCCGGGCCGCGGGGATGCGCACCGCCTGGGCCAGCTCCGCCGGGGTCGGCTCGTGGCCCAGGCGCTGGGCCAGGGCGCGGGCGGCCCGCAGAATCCGGTTGCGGGTCTCGATGACGTGGACGGGCAGCCGGATGGTCCGGGACTGGTCGGCCAGGGCCCGGGTGATCGCCTGGCGGATCCACCAGGTGGCATAGGTGCTGAACTTGTAGCCCCGCCGCCAGTCAAACTTCTCCACCGCCCGCATCAGGCCGCGGTTGCCCTCCTGGACCAGGTCCATCAGGTCCATGCCGCGCCCCGCGTACTTCTTGGCCACCGAGACGACCAGGCGCAGGTTGGCCTCGATGAGCCGCCGCCGGGCCTCCGGGTCCCCGGCGGCCGCACGGCGGGCCAGAGCCACCTCCTCCTCCCGGGTCAGGAGGGGGACCCGCCCGATCTCGGACAGGTACAGCCGGACCGGGTCGTCGGCGGTGTCCGGCGTCGGGGTATCGTACGTCCGCTCTTCAGGCATCGTCTGCTCACCACCCCGCGACCGCCGGGCGGTCGCGGGCCGTTCAACTAGACAAAAACGCGGTGCGCCGCGCGGCCATTCCCGCGCGTCGCACCGATCATTTATATTAGCACAACCCCTGCGGCCTCACAACCGGCCCGGCGGGCCGCCGCCCGCATCCCCGCCGGGGGCCGCGCCCCCGTCCGCTGGCTGCGCGGGGGGGGGCGCAGGGGCGGGCTAGCCCTTGACGGCTCCCGCCAGGATGCCCCGGACGATGTACTGCTGCAGGGCCACGAAGACCAGCAGGGGCAGGGCCATGGACACGAATGCCGCGGCGGTCAGCAGCTGCCAGTTCTGGCCCAGGGAGTTCACCAGGTTGCTGACCGTCACCGTCATGGGCGCCACCGCCGGCCGACCCCCGACGAAGATCAGCGCCACCAGCAGGTCATTCCACACCCACAGGAACTGGAAGATGACCAGGGACGCCAGGGCGGGGACGGTCAGGGGCAGGATCAGCCGGAAGAAGACCATCAGGGGGCTGGCCCCGTCGAGGGAGGCGGACTCGATCAGGTCCCGGGGCAGGGCGCCGATGAAGGTGCGCAGCAGGTAGACGGCCAGGGGCAGCCCGTACCCGGTATGGGCCAGCCACACGGCCGGGAACGTTCCCACCAGCCCCAGGGCGGTGAGCAGGCGCAGGACCGGGATCAGGGTCATCTGCAGCGGCACCACCAGGGAGCCGACCACGAGGGTGAACAGCAGGTCCCGCCCGGGGAAGCGCATCCAGGCGAAGGCGTACGCCGCGTACGCCGCCACCATCACCGGGATGATGGTGGAGGGGATGGCGATCGCCAGGCTGTTGACGAAGCTGCGCCCCATGTTGTAGGCGCCCAGGACCTCCCGGTAGTTGTCCAGGGTGAACTGGTGGGGCGGCAGCAGGGCCGTCCACCACCCGGTGGTGGCCACCAGGCGCGGCGGGCGGAAGGAGCTCACCAGCAGCCCCAGGGTGGGCAGCAGCCACAGCAGGCACAGGCCGATCACCGCGGCGTGGAGGGCCAGCCGGCCGGCCCACCGCGCCGGGGCCGCCCGGGGCCGGGCGCGGGCCGCCTCCGCCCTCACCGGATCCCCTCCTGCTGGCGGAACCGCCGGACGTTGGCGGCCATCACCGGCACCGTGGCCAGGAAGAGGACGACGGCGATGGCGCTGGCCCGTCCGAAGTCCCGGACGTTGAACATCTCCTTGTACATGCGGTTGGCGATGACCTCGGTGTTGAAGTTGCCATTGGTCATCACGTAGACGATGTCGAACGCCTTGAGGGCGAAGATCACCATGGTGGTGGCCACCACCGCCACGGTGGGTCCCAGCACAGGGAGCGTGATCCTCCAGAAGACCTGCCACTCGGTGGCGCCGTCCACCCGGGCCGCCTCCAGCAGCTCCTCGGGAATGCCCTTCAGGGCGGCCGACAGGACCACCAGGCAGAACCCCACCCACACCCACACCGCCACCAGGATCAGGGCCACGGTGTTGGTGGTCAGGTTGACCAGCCAGGCCACCGGCTGGAATCCGGGGATCAGGCGGGTCAGAACCGCATTCAGCAGGCCGATCTGGGGCGCCCCGGCCGGTCGGAACTCGTAGACGAACTTCCAGATGACGCTGGCCGCCACGAAGGAGATGGCCATGGGCATGAAGATGACCGCCTGGGCCACGGCCTCGTAGCGGACGCGGTCGGTGAGGACGGCCAGCAGCAGGCCCAGGGAGATGGTGGCGGAGGTGAAAAGCACCAGCCACAGCAGGTTGTTGCGGAAGGCGACGAGCATCTCCGGGGTGGTGAACACGGCGACGTAGTTGCGCAGCCCCACGAACGCCCGGCCGCGGGCGTCCAGGGTGCTGAGGACCAGGGTGTGCAGGGCCGGGTAGACCAGGAAGGCGGCCAGGAACGCGAGCGCCGGGGCCAGCCACAGCCAGGGGCGGAGGCGGGTCTGCGCCCGGTGGGGCAACACTCCCAGAGCGGCCTCGGCGGCCAGCGCGTAGCCGACCTGGAGGGCCGGAACGGCCACGACGGCGGCCAGGATCACGCCCAGGACGTCCACGGCCTCAGCGCACCCGCCAGAAGGCGGCCACGGCCATCAGGACGGCCATGAGGGGAAGCAGGGGCCGTCGGATCAGCAGGACGAGCAGGTCGCCGGCCCCCAGGGACGTGCCCCATCCGGCCAGGGCCGCAGCCTGCGGGCCGACCACAACCACGCCTGCGGCGCAGGCCGCCGCCACGGCCGCCGCCATGGCGCGCCCGCGCCTGCGGGCCGCGCGCCACGCGGCGTCTCCGACGAGGCCTCCCAGGGCCGGGCCGGCGAGCAGCACCAGCCACCCCACCGCCTGCGCCGCCCACCATGCCGCGAGCCCGGCTGCCCCGCCCAGCAGCGCCGCCACCACGATGCCGGTGGCCAGGGCGCCCGGACTGGCCCGGTACAGGGGCGGCGGGGGAGCCAGCCCGCAGTCGCGGCACTTCATCCCCACCGGGGTCTGCACCAGGCAGTCCGGACAGATGGGCCGCCCGCAGCTGGCGCAGGTCAGTTCCGTCTCCACGCCGGGGTGGGCCGCGCAGCGCATCGTCCTAGTGGACCCGGCGGTCGGGATCGTCGGCCTCCAGGGATCTCACCACGCGGAGGAACCTCCGCCGCAGCCTCCACCGCTGCCAGGCGCGGACGGGGTTGAGGGTTCCCATGGCGGGCAGGCGCCGGACGAATCGTGCGGGGCGCAGTCCGTACCGGCCGGCCCGCACGTACCAGACGGCCGCCGCGCACCCCGTCAGGGCGAACACTCCCAGCGGGAAGGGAAACGAGAACACCACCAGGATGGCCGCGATCGCGCCCAGCCACTGTCCGGGCACGGGAATGGCGAAGTAGGCCAGCACCCGCTCGCGGGGATTGATGGCGCTCCAGGCCACCACCACCGCCGCCAGAGGCAGGCCCAGGCCGGCCAGGATCACCGCGCGGCCCAGCGCGGCGGCAGCCCCGGCCAGGGCCAGGGCGGGAACCGCCGTCACCAGGGCCAGGAACACCGCGTAGTCGTGGCTGCCCCAGGCACGCTCCAGACTCCCGCCGAACACCCACAGGACGTACGCGCTGACCAGCACCCACAGGACGTGCCCGCCGGCCACCAGGGGGTAGGTCAGCGCCGACCACGGGCGGGCCAGGAGGGACCCGGGGACGAAGAGCAGTCCGGAGACGACCGCGCCGGCGCCGACGAAGGACAGCAGGAAGGTGACGGCAGTGCCCGCAATCACCGCCCAGGTCACCGGGCAGTCACCGGGCACCGCGCGCAGGAGCGCCGATCCGGGCAGGCGACTCATTCGATGCGGGCGGGAGCCGAAGCGCGGGTCGCCGATCTGCCCCGGGCTCCCGACGACACGGTTTCAGCCTACCAACGCCGCCGCGGGAGGGCAAGCCCGGTTGCCCTCGCCAGACCCATTGGGCTACACTGGACACAGTCCATCGCCACCCGGTTGTCACCGTGCGCGACCTGCCGCGTGCCTGCGGTGCGGCGTCGCGGGAGTGCCCGCGTCCGCGCCGACCGACCCGGGCCGTCCGGAACGGATCGTGGCCTTCCCGCTGATCCTGCCGGCCGCGAAGGAGGTGGTCTCCCTGCCTGTGTGGGACGCGTCGCTGTCCGGGACCACCGTGGGCGAGTGGGCTGTCGCGCTGGCCGTGGCCGCTGCGGTCGCGGGAGCCGCCCGTCTCCTCCAGGCGGCCGTCCGCCGCCGGCTGCGGGTGTGCGCGCGCCGGGCCCCGGGTGAGGTGGACGACCTGCTGCTGATCCAGTCCGCCTGCCCCCCGCACACCATCTACGTGCACGGCGGGCCCGTCCGGCCGCTGCCCGGAGTGGCCGGACCGTGAGGGGGTGGCTGCGGGCGCTGGTGCGGGCCCTGGCCGAGGACGACCTGACGGTGTACGCGGCGTCCATCGCCTACGCCGGGGTCCTGTCGGTGTTCCCGCTCCTGGTGGGAGTGATCGCCCTGCTGAGCCTGGTGGTGGACCAGTCCCGGGCGCAGGACGCGGCGCTGCGGGCCCTGCAGCCCTACCTGCCGCACCCCGCGCTGGAGGCGGTGCAGAGCGCCATCGCGTCCGTGGTCCGGACCCGGAGCGCGGCCGGGTCGCTGGCGGTGGTGGGCGTGCTGTGGGCCACCACGGCGGCCGCCGGAGCCCTGCGCCACGCCCTCAGCAAGATCCTGCGGGTGGGGCGGCACCGGGTGTTCTGGCGCCGCAAGCTGGTGGAGATGGCCCTGGTAGCCCTGGCGGGGACGTTCCTGGGGCTGTCGGCGCTGCTGCCCGCGGCGGTGGCGGCCCTCCGCAGCCTTCCCGGCCTGGGCCCGGCCGCAGCGGAGGTCGGTCGGTCCCCTGCGGTCCGGGAGCTGGCGACCCTGGCGCCGTGGGTCCTGGCCGCCGGGGCGTTCTTCGTCGTCTACAGGTTCCTGCCGCCTGTCCGTCCCAGGCGGCGGGGCCTGCTGGCCGGGACGGCCACGGCGGCGGTTCTGTTCGAGCTGACCCGGCGGGCGTTCTTCTGGTACGTGAGTACGCTCGCCTCCTACCCCCTGGTCTACGGCCCCCTGGCGGGCGTGGTGGTGTTCATGGTGTGGGCGTACCTGGTGGCCCTGCTGACGCTGGTGGGGGCGGAGGTCATGCGCGTGGCGGAGGGGAAGGCGTGACCGGCGTCCCGGACAGCCTGCGGCAGATCCTGGGCGACAGGCCCCTGGTGGTGGTGAGCAACCGCGAGCCCTACGAACACCGCCACAGCGCTCGCGGGGTCATGGTGCACCGGCCGGCCGGCGGGCTGGTGGCCGCCCTGGACCCGGTGCTGCGGGCGGTGGGAGGGACCTGGGTGGCGTGGGGGTCGGGGGATGCCGACTTCGACGTGGCCGACACCTCTGGCTGCGTGGCCGTTCCGCCCGACGCCCCCCGGTACACCCTGCGCCGGGTCGCCCTGGACCCGGCCGACGTCCGCGCCTTCTACTACGGCTACGCCAACCAGGCCCTGTGGCCGCTGTGCCACATGGCCCTCGGGCAGGCCCGCTTCAGCCGGTCGCACTGGGAGGCCTACCGGCGTGTCAACCGCCGCTTCGCGGAGGCGGCGGCCGAGGCGGCGCCCCCCGGTGCGCTGGTGTGGGTACACGACTACCACCTGGCCCTGTGCCCGCAGATGATCCGCGAGATCCGTCCGGACGCGTGCGTGATGACTTTCTGGCACATCCCGTGGCCGGCGTGGGACGTCTTCCGGGCCTGTCCCCAGCGGGTCGAGCTTCTGGAGGGGCTGCTGGGAGCCGACCTGGTGGGAGTGCAGCACCCGCGGCACGTCAGCCACTTTCTGGAGTGCGCCGAGCGGGAGCTGGGCGCCTCACCCGACCGGGAGGCGGGCGCGGTAGTCTACCGGAGGCGGCGGACGGCGGTGCGGGCGTTTCCCATCAGCGTGGACTTTGCGGCTCTGGACCGGATCGCGCGCTCGCCGGCGTGCGAGCAGTGGATGGGGCGGCTGCAGCAGCGCTACGGCCTGGCCGGCCGCCTGGTGGCGCTGGGGGTGGACCGGCTGGACTACACCAAGGGCATCCCCGAACGGCTGCGGGCGCTGCGGCAGCTGCTGGCCCGCCGCCCCCACTACCGCGGCCGCCTGGTGTTCGTGCAGAAGTCGGCTCCCAGCCGGACGGCGATCCCGGCCTACCGGGACCTCCAGCAGCAGGTGGAGGCCGAGATCGCCCGCATCAACGACCGCTACGGCACCGCCCAGTGGCGGCCGGTCCTGTACCTGCCCGAGCCGCTTCCTCTGGAGGGGATGGCCGCTCTGTACCGGATGGCCGACGTCTGCGTGGTCAGCTCCCTCGCCGACGGCATGAACCTGGTGGCCAAGGAGTTCGTGGCCTGCCAGGTGGACCGCCGCGGCGTGCTGGTCTGCAGCGAGCTGGCCGGCGCCCACGACGAGCTTCCCTGGGCGGTGTCCATCAACCCCTACGACACCGAAGGCACCGCCGACGCCCTGGAACGGGCCCTGGAGATGGATCCCGAGGAGCGCCTGGTGCGCATGACCCACCTGCGCGCGGCCGTCCGCGACCGCGACGTGTACGCCTGGGTCGGCGACCACCTGCGGGCCGGGCTGCGGGTGATGGCCACCCGGGCCGCCACCTGGAGGCTGCGGGACCACCGAAAGGACGTCGCCGCCGCCCTGGCGGGCCGGCCGCTGGCCGTGCTGCTGGACTTTGACGGGACCCTGGCGCCCCTGGCCGAGTCCCCCGCCCTGGCCGCGCTGCCCGAGCAGGTGCGCGGAACGCTGGCGCGCCTGTCCGCGGGGCGGGCCGCCCTGGTGGCGGTGATCAGCGGGCGGGCCCTGGACGACGTGCGGGAGCGGGTGGGCCTGCCGGGCCTGGTCTACGCCGGCAACCACGGACTGGAGATCTCCGCAGACGACCGCTGGGTGCACCCGGACGCCCACGCCGTCCGCCCGGCGGTGGCCGCCTGCGCCCGGCGGCTGCGGGAACGCCTGGCCGACGTCCCCGGGGTGCTGGTGGAGGACAAAGGCCTGTCGGCCACCGTCCACTACCGGAGCGCGCCGCACCCGCTGGTGGAGCGCGTGCGGACCGCGGTCTTCGAGGAGGCGGTCCGGGCCTCCGGGGCCCTGACGGTCCGCCCCGCCCACCGGGCGCTGGAGATCCGGCCCCAGGTGGAGTGGGACAAAGGGTCCGCCGCCCGCCAGATCCTCCGCCGCCTCTTCGGAGAGCGGTGGGAAGAGCGGGTGGCGGTGGTCTGCGTCGGCGACGACCAGACCGACGAAGACCTGTTTGCGGCGATGCCGCCGGGGGCGGTGACGGTGCGGGTAGGGGCGGATCCCGCCGCCACCACGGCCCGCTTTGTGGCCCGGGACGCAGACGAGGTCCGGGAGTTTTTGGCCTGGCTGGTGGAAGAGGCTAGCCGAGCAGGGTGACCATCAGGGCCAGGTGCTCGGCCAGGTCCCGGGTGATCAGGAACCGCTCCCGGACGTACTCCCTGCCGGCGCGGCCCATCTGCGCGGCCAGCTCGGGGTTGTGGAGCAGGTGGCGGATGCGGAACGCGCATCCCTCCACGGAATTCACCGTGTAGCCGGTGACGCCCCAGATGATCTGCACGGTGATGCCGCCGGCAAACCCCCCGATCACCGGCTTGCCCTTCCACATCCCCTCGGCCACCGTCAGCCCGAACCCCTCCCGGGTGGACTTCTGGATGATGATGGTGGCCGCCCGCTGCAACGCGTTGATCTCGTGGTGCGCGGTGGGCGGCAGGACCAGCACGTGGATGTCGGGGTCGTCGCTACTGGCCTGCATCACCTCGGCCAGGACCTGGGCTCCTTCCGGGTCGTCGTCGGCCGGGCCGCCGGCGAGGACCAGCCGGCAGTCGTCGTACTTCTTGACCAGCCGGTAGGCGTTGATGACCCCGATGGGGTCCTTGAAACGGTCAAACCGCGACACCTGCAACAGGAGGGGCTTGTCCTGAGGGACGTTCAGGCGGTGCAGGACCGCGTCCACCTCCGCGGGGCTGAGGTCCCGGTTCTTTTCCGACAGCGGGTCGATGCTGGGGTAGATGAGGTACTGGGGGATGGGCAGGCGCTGGGCGAACCGCGGTAGCGAGAAGATGGCGCCGTCGTACCGGGTGACGAACAGGCGCAGGAACGCCCAGGCCCGGCGCTGGGGGCGCGAGACGTCGATGTGGCAGCGCCACACCCACCGTCCCCGGCGGGGCGCATAGGCCACCAGGGCCGCGGGCTGCGGGTCGTGGATGAGGACCAGGTCGGCGTCCAGGTCCAGCCGCGCCGCGTTGTCCCGGTTGGTCTCCAGGTAAGTCTGCAGCATGGCGTCGGTGAACACCTGCTCCTGGCCCTGCAGGGCGTTGTGCAGGGCCTTGGTGACGCGGAAGAACTCCTCCGATCCGGTGATGACCTCCCACCGGGCCGGCACGCCCAGCTCTTCCAGCAACGGCACGTGGCGGTGCAGCATCTCCGCCACCCCGCCGCCGACCCGGGTGGAGTTGACGTGCACCAGCGAGCGCCCCCGGACCCGGTCGGCCAGGCGGCGCAGCATATCCAGGGTGCCGGGCGGCACCACGTCCCGGTAGTCGTCCAGGCGCACGGGGTCAGCCACCGGCCGCCTCCAGGGCCGCGTCACAGATGGCCAGGACCTGGGCGCGCACGCCGTCCAGGCTGCTCATGTACCGGTTGAGCCGCCGCAGCCGCGCGGCCACCTCCGCCAGGCCCAGCTCCCCCTCCAGCCACGCCAGGGGATCGGCGTCGGGCCGCCGCCGCACCGTCTCGTAGAAGTGGTAGTAGATGGCGCTGGCGTCCACCCGGGCCACCAGATCCCGGAACTCCCGCAGGGTCTGCGCCCGCATGCCGGTCGGGATCTCCACGAGGGTCGACCGCATGAAGTAGAAGGGCTCACCGTAGTCCGCCCGGGGCACCGCCTGCAGCCCCGCCAGGTGGGCGTCCACGATGGTCACCAGCTCCGCTCGCAGCTGCTCCACATCGGCGTAGTCGAAGGGGTCCACCACCGCCAGCCGCTCGCCCAGGACCCGGTCGCGCACCTGGATGGCCGCCCAGGTGGCGAAGTCGTTGGGGTAGGGGGCGGCCAGGTAGCGGCTGCGCAGGAAGTAGCTGTGGGTGTGGTAGACGATGGAGTCGGCCGGCACCTCCTCGATGCCCGCCAGCAGCTCGCGCTCGTCCCACGCGGCGCGGCCCAGCATTTCCCGCAGCTCCAGGCACTCGACGAACTCCAACGGGCGCGCCATCAGGTCCCGGGGTGACGCCGGGAGGGAGAGGGGCGGCGCAGGGCGCGGGGCGTCATGAGGTCAGCTCGGTGAGGGCGTCCGGGTTGATGTGCATGCGCTCGGCGAGCTCCCTCAGCAGAGGGGCGCAGTCGGCGGGGACGGCCCGCGCGAGCCGCACCAGGCGGTTCTGAGATTCCCACAGGTTCAGGGTCAGACCCGCCAGGTCGGCCAGGTCCAGGACCTCCCGGGCGCGCTCCAGCCTCTGCCGCGGAGGCAGCGGTCCGGCCAGGACGGCCTCCAGGCGCCGGCGCAGCACGGGCTCGAAGCGATCCGCGCGGACGTCCCGTCCCCACGACCGCAGCTCGGCCACCAGGGCCGCCGCCCGCTCCGGCAGGGGCTGGGTGGGAGGGACGGCCAGGGCATCCTCCAGGTCCCGGGTGAGCACCACGACGGCGGCCATGACCATGGGTGGAGGGAGAGGCGCCTGCGCATCTCGCAGATACGCCATCAGGCCCCGGGTCTCCTGGTAGACCCGACGGTAGGTCTCCTCCAGCGCCTGCAGGGCGCGGACGGTGAGGGCGGCCAGGACCCGCCGCCGGTGGTCCAGCGGCAGGTCCTGCAGGGTGAAGGCCGCCGGCCCCAGGGCCGCGTCCGCCGTCCGCAGCACGTCGGTGAGCGCGCCGGCCTCGAACGTCCGGTGAAGGTCCGCCACGATGGCGTCGGAGGTCTCCGCGGCCAAGTCGGTGCGCACGGCGCAGTGCACCTCGTGACCCCCCAGGTGCACCAGAGCGTAGGTGGCGTCGTCACGGTCCTCGGTCAGGGTCCACTCCACCCGCACCCGCCCCGCCACCAGCGTACGCCCCCCGGAGGTGCTGCGGGAGGTGCTGATCGGGGCGACGGTCAGGGCGGGGGTGTTCACCCGCGGCGTGTCCTCCACCAGCGAGACGGTGGCGTACACCGCTGCGGCCCGCGCGCTGGACACCGCCTGGGGGCGCACCAGCGCCCGGTACACCGCCTCTCCGTGCGGACAGTCGGCGGCGTTGGACGGAGCCGCCGCCAGCCGGCGCGCGAACTCCTCCTCCAGCGTCGGGTCCCACGCTTGTGCCAGGTCGATGGCTCTGGCGGCGTGGGCGAGGATCTGCACGGCTTCCGGCCCGGCGATGTCGTCGAAGAACCACCCGTCGCTGCTCTGCATCAGCAGGCTCTGTCGCTGCATCTCCAGCAGGCGGCGTGCCTGGCGGCGGGATAAGGCATCGTCCGGGCGGAGCCCGTGGCGGGCGAAGAAGGCGTCCGCGGCGCCGGGTTCGGGGTCCACCAGGGTGACGGCGTCATCCCGGGCCTCCCAGGGATCGCGCAGGACGCGGCCCCCGTGCTCCTCGTACAGGCGCTCCAGCCGCTGTGCCAGCCAGGCCACCGCCTCCCGCAGCGGACCGCGCCACCGCTGGTGAGTGTCCGGGCGGGCCCGGCACCCGCAGTCTGACCTCCACCGCTCCAGGCCGTGGGGACAGCTCCACGACGTCCCCTCCCGGATCTCCACCTCCTGGGCGGGCGGGTGCGCGGCCAGGTAGGCGGCCAGATTGGTCAGCCGCGCCTCGCCGCCGGCGGCCAGACGCTCCAGCGCGTAGGCCAGGGCCATCTCCCCGAAGGGGTGGTGGTGGCCGTAGGTCTCGCCGTCGGTGGCCACCACCCGCAGGCGCCGTCCGTCGGCGGGATGCAGGGGCGCGGCCAAGCGCCGCAGGAGGGCCTCGCCGTCGTGGAGCAGTCCCTCAAACGCCACCGCCCGGGAGGTGCCCGGGTCGTAGAAGAAGATCACGAGGGACCGGCCCCCCGGAAGCCGGCACCGGTAGGGCACCGTCCAGTCCACCTCTCCGTCCTCCAGATACCGCCACGGGCTGTCGGGGCCGGAGCGGACTCTCCAGGCCTGGTGAGGGGCCAGGAGGGTAAAGGCGATGCGGTGCTCGGCCAGCGCCTCCAGGGTGGGGAGGTCCACGGCCGTCTCCGGCAGCCACAGGCCCTCGGGCCGGCGCCGGAACCGGCGCTCGAAGTCCGCCAGGCCCCAACGGATTGCGGTGCGCCTGTCCCGGTCCGACGCCAGGGGGAGGATGAGGTGGACGTAGGGCTGGGCCAGCGCGTTGCCGTGGCCAAAGTGCTGCTGCCGGCTGATCCTGTCGGCCTCCAGGATGGCCCCGTAGACCTCCGGAGCGTGCCGCGCCAGCCACAGCAGGAGGGTGGGGCCGACGTTGAAGCTGATGCGGGCGTAGGTGTTGACGATGCGGACGATGCGGTTGCGGCCGTCCAGGATCCGGGCGGCGGCGTTGCGGGCATAGCACTCGGCGGTCACCCGCTCGTTCCAGTCGTGGTACGGCGCGGCCGCATCCTGCACCGGGACCTCCTCCAGCCACGGGTTCTCCCGGGGGGGCTGGTAGAAGTGGCCGTGCACGACGAGCCAGGGGACGGTCATACCGGCGCCCGGGTGCGGCCCCGGGGCAGGACACTCAGGCCGCCGTCCTCCCGGGCGAGAACGGCCCCGGGCGGGATCTCGTTGAACCGGTCGGCGACGACCCGCCGCAGCCGCGCTCCCGCCCCCACCACGGTGTGGTCCATGACCACCGACTCCTCCACCACCGCGCCGGGCAGGACGCGCACTCCCCGCCCCAGGACCGAGCGGCGCACGGTCGCCCCGTCCACGCAGCACCCCTCCCCCAGGAGGCTGTCCTCGACAGTCCCCTCCAGGATGCGGGCCGAGGGGCCCAAAAAGGGGGCGGTGTGGATCGGCCAGTGGGGATTGGCCAGATCCAGCCGGGGAGACCGGCCCAGCAGGTCCATGTGCGCCTCCCAGTACGCCTCCAGGGTGCCCACGTCGCGCCAGTACCCTGCTTCCTCATAGGGTTGCATGCCCGGAATGGTGTTCTCCAGGAAGTTGTAGGCGACGACCCGGGCGTGGGCGACCAGTTCCGGGAGGATGGTGCGGCCGAAGTCGTGGTCGGTGCTGCGCCGGGCATCTTCCACCAGCGCATCCACCAGCACGCTGGCGGTGAACAGGTAGTTGCCCATGGAGGCCAGGGCGCGGGTGGGATCCCCGGGCAGGGGGGTGGGGGCGGCCGGCTTTTCCACGAAGCCGGTGACGCGGCCGTCGGCGGAGGCGGTGATGATGCCGAACTCCCGACTGCGCTCCACGGGCACCGGCAGGGCCGCCACCGTGAGGTCGGCTTCCCTCTCCCGGTGGAAGGCCACCATCTGGCCCACGTCCATCCGGTAGATGTGGTCGGCGCCGAACACCGCCACCAGGTCGGGCGCGAAGTCCAGCAGCAGGTTGAGGTTCTGGTAAACTGCGTCGGCGGTCCCCTGGTACCAGGTCTCGCCCCAGCGCATCTGGGGCGGGACGACCATCACGAAGTGGTCCGGCATCCCGCCCAGCCGCCAGGCGATCCGCAGGTGCTCGATGAGGGACTGGGCCTTGTACTGGACCAGCACGTACAGGCTGTAGATCCCCGAGTTGACGAAATTGGAGAGGACGAAGTCCACGATCCGGTATTTGCCGCCGAAGGGCACCGCCGGTTTGCCCCGCTCCCGGGTCAGCGGGTACAGCCTCTCCCCCCGCCCGCCGGCGAGGATGAAGGCCAGGATCCGGGGTCGCGCCATCCCCTCCACCCTCCGGCTACGCCGCCGTGGCGCACGCCCGGTCCACCTGCTCTAGGACGTCCGGGAACAGGGCGTTGAGAGTTTCCCGGGCCGTCAGGAACTCCTCATCGCGCCTCGACAGCTCCGCCCCGCCCAGCAGGGTCTGCAGGGTACCGCTCAGGCGGGAGAAGGCGGCGGCGTGGTCGGCGACCCGGGCCTCGGCGTAGTCCCGCGCCGCCCAGGTCGTGATCAAAAACGGCCAGTCGGAGGCCTGCAGCAGCAGCAGCTCCCGCGCCAGCTGGGCCAGGACCCGCCGGGCGGTGGACGCGCCGGGGGGCACCCGGCGGGCCAGGGTCCAGAACGTCTCCTCGGCGGCATACACCCGTTCCCACACCCACGCGGTGTTCTGGTTGAGCCACACCCGGTGATCTCCTCCCTCCCCCCACGATCCTTCCAGCAGGGAGACGACCTGCTCTGGCGGATGCGCGCGCAGGTACTCGTCGGCCCGCACCGGCACCACGCCGGAGGGGCCCAGGCGCCGGAAGACCGCCTCCACCCAGGCGGGGCCTTCGAACCACCAGTGTCCAAACAGCTCGGTGTCAAACGGACTGGCCACCACCGCCGCGTCACCCTCGATCTGCCGCGCCGCATCCAGGACCGTCCTCAGCAGACCCACGAAGTGGTCGGCGTGCTCGGCGACCCGCTGGGCGGCCCGGTCGGGCTCGTAGACCTCCTTGGACTCCAGTCCGACGCCGGCCCCCGTGACCCGCCAGTACCGCAGGCCCCCGGGGTGCTTTTTGTGGAACTCCAGGTACCACCCGTCCCCCGGATAGCCGCGGTCGCGGCTCCACACCTGCAGAGAGGTGTCCGGATCCCGGACCAGGGCGGCCGCCTCCCCGCGCCCCCCGCGGGACGCCACCCGGTACGCCCGGTACGGCGACCGGTCCGGGCGGGACAGGGAAGGGACGGCGGCGGGAAGCGCCTGCAGGGCCGGATAGTAGTCCCGGTAGGGGGACAGGGAGCTGCCGCCCCGGATCAGGTGGATGTCGGTGACGAAGTGGTGCAGGCCGAACTCGGCCAGGAACTCCTCCAGCCCGCGCCGCTGCATGCGCACCCGGCCCCGCTGCGGCCCCACCGGCGGCGTCCACTCGTAGCGGGGCCGGTAGGCGCATTCGGGCAGCCAGACGCCCTCCGGATGCCTGCGGAAGTGGCGCGCGTGGGTCGAGACGGCCACGCCCAGCTGCAGGGCCACCGACTCGTCCCGTCCCAGCAGGGGCAGGTAGCCGTGGGTGGCCGCGCAGGTCATCAGCTCGGCCACCTCCCGGTCGGCGAGGCGCCGGAACAGCCCCACCACGTCGCCGCCGGCGTCCTCGAACTGCCGCAGCCGCTCCCGGTACCACTGTTCCCAGCGCCGGGCCAGGGCGGCGAGCCGGGCGTCGCCTGAGGCGTCGAAATGGCGGACGTTGTCCTGAGCCCAGTGCAGCCGGGTGCGGATGAACTCCTCGAACTCGCGCCGGAATGCCGCGGACGCCATCTGCTCGGCCAGCACGGGCGAGACGTCCGCCGTGATTCGCACGCGGACCCCGGCGGCATCCGCCTCCGCCAGCGCCTGCAGCAGGGGGAGATAGCTTCCCGCCACCACCTCGTGCAGCCAGTCGCTGCCGTGGGGCCACCGCCCGTGCCCCAGGACGAAGGGCAGGTGGGTGTGCAGGATCAGGGCAAACTGCCCGGCGGAGTCGGCAGGCGCCGCGGTCACGGCGGACCTCCGGTCCGGCCCGACGAAAGACCGGCCCCGGGAAGAGTTTCGGCGCACGGCGGGGGGCTGGCCTGCCTGCGGGGGAATGGCCGGAGCGT
>JAVHLZ010000020.1:9604-40873 GCA_031081675.1 Armatimonadota bacterium | reverse complement strand
GCGGGCTCAGCCCCACCAGGCCGGCCGCCGCGTTGGCCCACCGGGACAGCTCGCCGACGATCCGCCACGGCATGTGGGCGGTGTAGGACAGCACGTTCAGCCCGCCCAGCACGGCTCCCCCCACCGCGGCCGGCCAGCCGCGGCCGACGACCGACGCCGCCAGCACTCGCACCGCGTCGGCAAACGTCCGGGGGGCCGCCGGCGGTGCGGGGGCCTCCGTCACGCCTCCTCCGCCGCGGGATTCCACCCACAGGACCAGCAGGTACGCCGCCAGGAGCAGAACGAGAGTCAGCAGAGTTGCGGGGCCGTACCCCAGCGCGCGCGGGAACCAGATCACCGGCGCGGGGCGGATCACGTGCACCCACCACCAGGTCCAGCTGTGGCTGACCAGCACCAGTCCCACCAGGATGCCGGCCAGGCTGACCCAGGAGGCCAGATAGCCCTCTCCCATCCGGTACAAAGACCCGGAGGTGCACCCGCCGGCCAGGACCATCCCCACGCCGAACAGGACGCCCCCCACGACCAGGGCGGCGCTGAGGGGGACGGCGTGGGCCTCGGGCGCCACGGGCCCCAGGGTGGGGTTGGGCATGAGGGTGTACATGTGCAGGCCAAACCCCACCGTCGCGACGGCCATCCCCACGATGACGCCCTTCATGGTCCGCCCCGAACGGAACTGGATGAGGTCCCGGAATGCCGAGTTGATGCAGAAGCGGCTGCGCTGCAGCGCGACTCCGAAGCCCACACCCAGGAGGGCGAAGATGCCGAACTGGCCGTCGGCCCGGCTGACGGCGGCGACGGCGGCGCCCAGGCCCGCCAGCAGTGCCAGGCCGGCCGCCGTCTGGGGGTGCACTCCGGGACGGCGAAAGGCCGATGGGGAGATGCCGTCAACCACGGGCGCCCTCCTGGCTGCGAATTTTGCGGTGGTGCCGGACACGCGCGCGGCCCGAAGGCCGCGGGGAGGTGGCGGAGGCGTTAGCCTCCGCGGGGACAGATGCAGTCGCGCGGCAGCGGGAACAGGTGCATGTTGGGGGATATCATAGGCATCCCGGCCGGCCGTGGCAAGAGGGGTGTCTTGCGGGCTGCGGAGGCGCTATACTGGGGCCGACAACACCATACGGGCTGTTCCGGGGGAGCTCGGGCGAACCGGGCTGAGAGGGTGTCTGGCCCGCGCCACCATCGGCGCGGGCGGCGGCACCGACCCTTCGCACCCGATCCAGGTAATACTGGCGTGGGGAGGACAGGATGCGGCCGCCGGCCTGGAGATCGGGCCGGCGGCCGCTGTTCGTCCGCAGACGCCTCCGGAGCTGGCCTCGTCTTGCGGAGGCGACGATGCGCACGCGCGCGCTGGCCCTGGCAGCCCTCTGCGCCGCCCTGCCGGTGGTGCTCTCCTACGTTCCCGGCGCCATCCCCGCCGCCGGCGCGAAACTCCTGCCCTGGCAGCACATGACCAACGTGCTGGCCGGCATCCTGCTCGGCCCGTGGTACGCGGCCCTGGCGGCCACCGTGGCCGCCACCCTGCGCAACCTGCTGGGGGTGGGGACCCCGCTGGCGTTCCCCGGCGGCATTCCCGGCGCCGTGGTGGTGGGCCTGGCCTACCGGTACTGGAGGCGGGAGTGGGTCGGCCTGCTGGAACCGCTGGGCACCGGACCTGTGGGTGCCACCCTGGGAGCCCTGCTGGTGGCCCCGACGGTCATGGGCCAGGCCATCCCGCTGGCCACGCTGCAGTACCTGTTCCTGGCCAGTTCCATTCCCGGGGCCATCCTGGGCGTGATCCTGGTCAAAGCCCTCCAGCGCAGCGGAGCCCTGCGCCGGGTGCTGGCGGAGGAAGCGCCCCGTGGCCGTTGAGGTTCTCCCCCGCCCGCGGATCCAGGCGCCTCCCGCGTGGGGCATCACCCCGGTGCCCCCGCAGGCGCGGATCCTCGGGTTTGTGGACTACCTGGCCCTGTGGTCGAGCCTGGGAGTGGGCCTGCTGGTGCTGCTGGCCGGCACCCTGCTGGTGCCCGGGCTGGGACTGGGTCCGGCCCTGGGGGCCATCGTGGTGGGCACGGTCGTGGGCAACCTGCTCCTGGCGCTGACCGGGCTCGTGGGTAGCGACACCGGCGTGCCCACCATGGTCCTGCTGCGCCCCGCGCTGGGGATTCGCGGCTCCTACCTGCCCACGGTCCTCAACATCGTGCAGCTGGTGGGGTGGGGGTCGTTCGAGATCTTCATCATGGCCCGGGCGGCCGACGGTATCACCGCCGTCCTGTTCGGCTACCGGAACTTCGCGGTGTGGGCCGTTCTCCTGGCCGGCTTCTGCACCCTGCTGGCCGTGGGCGGCCCCCTGGTGGTGGTGCGGCGGTGGCTGGAGCGGTGGGCCATCTGGGGAGTCTACGGCACCACCGTCTACCTGACGTGGTACCTCCTCACCCGCCATGATGTGCGCGGGCTCCTGGCGCGTCCGGGAGACGGCAGCCTCTCGTTCTGGCTGGCCGTGGATCTGGTCCTGGCGATGCCGGTGTCCTGGCTGCCCCTGGTGGCCGACTACAACCGGTTCGCCCGGCACACGGGCCGGGCGTTCTGGGGGACCTACCTGGGCTACCTGGTGGCCAACGTGTGGTTTTACGGCCTGGGGGCGCTGTCGGTGCTGGCCCTGCAGACCGCGGACCTCATCCCGGCCATCATGAGCCTGACCGGCGGGTGGCTGGCCCTGGTCCTGCTGGTGGTGGACGAGACCGACAACGCCTTCGCCAACATCTACAGCACGGCCGTCAGCATCCAGAACATCCTTCCCGCCGCCCCCCAGCGCTGGCTGGCGGTGGCGGCGGGGGCGGTGTGCGCGCTGGTGGCCACCACCGTCGACGTGGTGCAGTACGAGAGCTTCCTGTTTCTCATCGGCGCGTTCTTCGTGCCCCTGTTCGGCGTTCTGGCGGCGGACTACTTTGTGATCCGCCGCCGGAGGTACGACCTGGAGGCGCTGTACCGCCCCGCCGGTCCCTACTGGTATCGGGGCGGCGTCCGCTGGCCGGCGGTGGCGGCGTGGCTGGCGGGATTCGCGGTCTACCAGTGGATCGTGCCCACCGCGATCCCGGGCTGGACCGCGGCGCTGCGCTTCGGCGCCGACCTTTTGGGGCTGCCGTTTCCCCTCAGCGCCCGCTACCCGTGGCTGGGGGCGTCGGTCCCCGCCGTCCTGGTGTCGGCAGCACTGTATGTGGTGGGGGCGGGGCTGCAGGGCCGCATCCGGGGAGATCGCCGTGACCGGGCAGACGCGGGACGCTGAACGCCTGCGGGCGCAGGCCGCCGACCTGCTGGCAGCGCTGCGGGAGCGCCGGCCGGTGGTGCACCACCTCCCCAACCTGGTCACGGCCGCGGACGTGGCGGCGGCCGCCCGGGCGCTGGGGGCCATGCCGATCATGGCCGTGAGCCCGGATGAGGTGGAGGAGGTGACGGCCTCCGCCGACGCGCTGGTGGTCAGTCTGGGCACGCCGACCGCTGAGCGGTTGCAGGCCATCGAGCAGGCGGTCCGGGTGGCCCGGCGGCGCGGGGTCCCGACGGTCATCGACCCGGTGGGTGCCGGCGCGTCCCGGCTGCGCACCGCGGCCGCCCGGCGGGTGGTGGCCACGGCGTCGTGGCCGGTGATCCGGGCCAACCCGGCCGAAGCGCAGGCGCTGGTGGGACCGCCGGGGCGGGTCGGCCGTCCGGTCCGGGCGCTGAGGGGCGTGGAGGCGTCGCGGCTGTACACCGTCGGGGAGATGCGCGCGCTGGCGGCAGCGCTGGTGCGCGCGGGCGGGGTGGCCGCGCTGACGGGGCCGGCAGATGTGGTCGCGGATGGCAGGCGGGTCCTGGTGGTCCACAACGGCCACCCCTGGCTCGCGGCCATGCCGGGCGCGGGATGCATGGCGACGGCGGTGGTGGGCGTGTTCGTCGCCGTGGCCGACCGGGCCGACTTCCTCACCGCGGCCGCGGCGGGGTTGAGCTGCTTTGGAGCGGCGGCCGAGGAGGCCGCCTGTCGGGCCGGCGGCCCCGGCACGCTGAAGCCCTTGCTGATCGACGTCCTGGCGGCCATGACCCCGCAGGCGCTGGCCGCCCGGATGCGCGTGCAGGTCATTCCCGCCGGGACGGCGCCCCGGCGACGGAAGGGGCGGTGAGAACCCCGGCGGAGGTACCGGGAGGATCTCATGGTGGACTTCAGCCTGTACGTCATTACTTCAGCCGACGTCGCCGGCCGTTCTCACGAAGAGGTGGCCGCCGCGGCGCTGGCCGGCGGCGCCACCGTGCTGCAGGTGCGGGACAAACGGATGTCCGCCGCCGCCCTGTACCGGGTGGCATGCCGCCTGCGCGAGCTCACCCGGCAGGCGGGCGTCCCCCTGATCGTCAACGACCGCGTGGACGTGGCCCTGGCGGCCGATGCCGACGGCGTGCACCTGGGACCCGACGATCTCCCCCTGGAGGCGGCGCGCCGGGTGCTGGGGCCGCGCCGGATCATCGGCGCGTCGGTGGGAACGGTGGCCGAGGCCATCCGCGCCGAGCGGGAGGGCGCCGACTATCTGGGCGTGGGCCCGGTCTACTCCACCGCCACCAAGGCCGACGCGGGTCCGCCGGTGGGGGTGGAGCGGGTGGCGGCCGTGGTGCGGGCGGTGGGCATCCCGGTGGTGGGGATTGGAGGGATCACTGCCCACAATGCGGCGGAAGTCATCCGGGCCGGAGCCGCGGGGGTGGCAGTCATCTCGGCCGTGGCGGCCGCGCCGGATGCGGTCGCGGCCGCGCGGGCGCTGCTGGAGGCCGTGCGTGCGGGACGAGCCGGTCGCGCGGCTGCGTGATCTCGGAGAGGACGCCGTCATCGAGGCGATCCGCCGGATCCTGCCCGAGTCGGCAGCGGGCGTGGTGGTCGGCATCGGCGATGACGCGGCCATCCTGGAGTGTCCCTCAGGCCGGCACCTGGTGCTGACCGTGGACACCCTGGTGGAGGGGGTTCACTTCCGCCACGGCTGGGCGACCGCCGCCGATGTGGGCTACAAGGCGCTGGCCGTGAGCATCTCCGACATCGCGGCCATGGGCGGGCTGCCGCGCCAGGCGGTGGTTTCGGTGGTCGCTCCCGCCAGCACGCCGGTGGAGTGGGTGGAGGGCCTCTACCGCGGGCTGGCCGACGCGGGCGCCCGGTTCGCCGTGAGCGTGGTGGGTGGAAATTTGGCGCGCACCGAGGGCCCGGTGGTGGTGGACGTGGCGGCGCTGGGAGAGGTGGAGCCTGAGCTGTGCCTGCGCCGCAGCGGCGCCCGCCCCGGCGATGCGGTGGTGGTGACCGGCACCCTGGGACGGGCGCGGGGCGGACTGATAGCCCTGGAGCGGGGGATGCAGGACCCGGCCTGGGAGCCTCTCGTGCGCGCGTACCGGCGGCCAAGCCCGCGGCTGCGGGAGGCGCGCGCGGTGGCCTCCTGCCGGTGGGCGACGGCGATGATGGACATCTCCGACGGGCTGGCGCTGGACCTGTCCCGGATGTGCGCGGCCTCCGGGGTGGGCGTGTGCCTGGACGCGGAGGCGCTGCCGGTGGATCCCGCCCTGCGGGCGCTGGCGGAGCGGCTCGACGAGGACGCCGTGGCGCTGGCGCTCGGCGGCGGGGAAGACTACGAGCTCCTGGTGGCTGTGCCCCCTGACCGCGCGCCGGCGCAGGTGGCCATTCTGCAGTCCGAGGCCGGCACCCCGGCGGCGGTGGTGGGCGTCTTCACCCCGCCCGCCGAGGGGCGGACGGTGGTCCATCGGGGGGTCCGGCGTCCGCTGCCCGCCGGCGGGTGGGATCACTTCCGGGGAGGTGGGGATCGGTGATTGCCCGGGCGCTGACCATCGCGGGATCCGACTCCGGAGGCGGGGCCGGCATCCAGGCGGACCTGAAGACCTTTGCCGTCCTGGGCGTCTTCGGCACCAGCGCCATCACCGCGCTCACCGCACAGAACACCTGCGCGGTCACCGGGGTGGTGGAGGTGGACCCGGCCTTTGTGGCGGCGCAGATCGACGCCGTCGCCACCGACATCGGCGTCGACGCCGCCAAGACCGGCATGCTGGCCAACGCCGCCATCATCGAGGCGGTGGCGGACCGGGTGCGCCGGCACGGCATCGCGCGCCTGGTGGTGGATCCGGTGATGGTGGCCAAAAGCGGGGCGCCCCTGCTGCGGCCCGACGCCGTGGACGCCCTGCGCACCCGCCTGTTACCTCTGGCGCTGGTGGTGACGCCCAACCTGCCGGAGGCCTCGGCCCTGGCCGGCGGGATGCCCATCCGGACCGAGGCGGACATGTTGGAGGCCGCCCGGGCCATCGGCGCGCTGGGCCCTCGCTACGTCGTGGTCAAGGGCGGGCACCTGGAGGAGTCCGACGAGGCGGTGGACCTGCTCTGGGACGGTCTCCGCACCCACCGCCTGGCAGCGGCCCGCGCGCGCACGCCGCACACCCACGGCACCGGGTGCATCTTCTCGGCCGCCATCGCCGCCTGGCTGGCCCGGGGAGCCGACCCGCCCGCCGCGGTGGCCGCGGCCAAACGGTTCGTCACCGCGGCCATCCAGGGCGCCCTGCCCCTGGGGCGGGGGCGGGGCCCGGCCAATCCGCTGGCCGCGGCGGACTACGAGGGCCGCCCGGAGGAGGTAAGCTGAAAGGGAGATCATCCCAGGAGGGGAGGGGCATGCGCACCCGGGACGTTGCGGTGGGCGGGATGCTGACCGCCCTGGCGCTGCTGATTCCGTTTGCCTTCCGCGGGACGCCTCTGCAGCTGTTCATCCCCGCCCTGCAGTACTCGGCCACCTTCGCCTCCCACGTGCCGTCGATGCTGTCCATGCTGGTCAGCCCGGTGGTGGCGGCCATGGTGGGATTGGGGTCGGCGGTGGGTTTCACCATCACCCTCAATCCCGTCATCGGCGCCCGGGCGTTCACCCACGCCGTGTGGGGCGTGCTGGGGGCGTGGCTGATCCGCCGCGGCCGGCCGTTCTGGCTCGCCCTGCTGGCGGCTCTGCCGGTGCACGCGCTGGGCGAGGGCCTGGTGGTGTGGTGGCTGGGGCCGGGCTACACCGCCGGCCTGTTCGTGGCCGCGGGCACCGTGGCACACCACGCCCTGGACGCGGCCATCAGCCTGGCGGTCTACCGGCCGCTTCTGCCGGTGCTGGTCGGGCGGCCGCAGGAGGTGTAGCCCGCGCCGTGAGCGACGCCCCCGACCGCGTGCGCGCGGCACTGCAGCAGATGGGAGTCCGGGCCTCGATCCTGGAGTTTCCCCAGGGGACGCGCACCGCAACCCAGGCCGCCGCCGCCGTCGGCACCACGGTGGCCCAGATTGTCAAATCCCTGCTCTTCGTGGCCGATGGCCGCCCGGTGCTGGCCCTGGTCTCGGGCGCCAACCGTCTGGACGAGGGCAAGCTGGCCCGGGCGGCCGGCGCAGGGGTGGTGCGGAAGGCCGCAGCCGACCTGGTGCGGGAGGTCACCGGGTTTGCCATCGGGGGCGTGCCGCCGGTGGGGCACGCCCGGCCGCTGCCAGCCTACATCGACCGGGACCTCCTGCAGTTTGACGTCGTGTACGCCGCCGCCGGCACCCCCCATGCCGTCTTCCCCATTTCCCCCGCCGACCTGGTGCGCGTCACCGGCGGCGTGGTGGCGGACCTGCGGGCCGACGAGACAGGACCGCTATGACGGGGGATCGGCCGCGTCTCCGCGCCCTGTCGGGTCCGCCGCCCGTATGCTATCCTGACCCTGCATGGACGGTGACAGTCTCCGCCCGCTGGCCCTGACCGCGGTGGCGCCTCCAGACCTCGCCCTGCTGGAGGAGATGACGGCCACCATCCAGCAGGCCGCGGAAGTCCTGTCGGCCACCCTGTCCGGCACCACGCCCGTCGAGCACGCCTGGGAGATCATCCGCGACCTGGAGCACAAGGGCGACGCGGTGGCCCGGGAGGTCTTTGAGATGCTGCAGACCTCCCGCCCCACCCACCTCGACCGGGAGGCCCTCAAGGCCCTCACCGGCTACCTGGACGACGTGCTGGACGCCATCGAGGCGGCGGCGGCCCGCCTGGCCATCCACCGGGTGCGTCGGATGCTCCCCGCGGCCCGGGAGCTGGCCGAGGTGGTGCTGGAGTCGGCGCGGGAGCTGCGGGCCGCCCTGCGCCCGGACCGCCTGCGCGATCTCTTCCCCCACACCCGGACCCTGCACCGCCTGGAGAATCGCGGCGACGACGTGCTGCGGCAGGCCATCGGCTCCCTGTTCGCTGGCCGGCGGCCGGCCCGGGAGATCCTCAAGTGGCAGGACATCTGCGAGATCCTGGAGGCCGCCACCGACCGGTGCGAGGACATCGCCAACGTGATGGAGACCCTGCTGGTCCAGGCCGGCGGCCAGGGGCGGCTGGCGGTCGGGCAGTTGGTGATGGACCTGGACCGCCACGAGGTGACTGTGGCCGGGGCGCCGGTGGCCCTGTCGGCGAAGGAGTTCGGCCTGCTGCACCTGCTGCTCCGCCACCAGGGCAAGGTGGTGCGCCGGGAACGGCTGCTGCGGGAGGTGTGGGGGGAGGACTACTTCGGCGACACCCGGACCCTGGACACCCACATCGGGTGGCTGCGCAAGAAGGTGGAGGCCCGGGGCGGCGTGCGCATCGTCGCGGTGCGCGGCATCGGCTACCGCCTGGACCTGGCCTGACCCTTTTCCCGCTCGAGGGCAGGGTGAGGCAGCCAGACTGGACGTCGTCGGGTGCAGCGGGTCGTGTGTGACCGTGCAGCGGCGCCGCACGGCCCTCACGGTCCGGTGACCCCGCGGGCGCGGTCAATCAGCCGCGGGCAGACCGTGCCCAGCCTGCAGGCTCCGCACTCCGGGCCGGTCGGGTGGCACCACCTCGTGCCGACTGTCCAGGCCGGGAGGTCAAGCGCCGCGGGCAGTGCGGGCCACAGGTCTCGCGCCGCCTGGACGATGTCGGCCGGATCGTCCCGCCCGGCGAGCCCGGTCCGGAGAAACACGCGGCGCACGTGGACGTCGACCGCCACGTCGCACCGCTCCATGCGGGTCACCTCCACGCCCAGGGAGCGCCACAGGAGCATCACCGCCATCGCTGCCTTCTTCTGGCTGATTCCCTCAAAAGTCCGCAGGCGCCGGGCGAGTTCGTCCGCGGGCGGCGCGCCCGTCCAGATCGCCGCGGCGTCGCCCCCGTAGTCCTCCACCACCCGCCGGCAGGCCGACACGATCCACCGGGAGACGGTGTTCACGAAGCGGTGGAGGGCCGGCCGGCGGCGGATGGCCTCCGCCACCGCGTCGGGATGCCGGGCCATCCGGACGGGGTCGAGGTGGCCGAGGCGCCCGCGCAGCTCCAGGGGCGCCCTCCACGCCCGCCCGTAGGGGATGCCCTGATCCAGGATCACCGCCAGGAGGAAGGCCAGGGGGTTCTCCCGGACGAACCGGTCGGCTGCGGGGTCGTCGGTGAGGGAGACGTGCCCGCGCCGGCGCGGGCCGTTGAGCTCCTCTTCGAAGCGGGCCAGCTCCCGCGCGACCCGCGCCCGTACGTCCGGAGGCGCGGGGGCATAGGACGGCCTCGGACCCCGGCTTCTGGTCTTTGGGCGGCGGCTGGCGGCGGAAGACCGGCCTTCTGCGGGCCTTTCGGGAGGCCCGGATGAGCGACGCTCCGACCGCACCCGGGCCCGCAGGATGGCGAGGGCCACCCACGCGTGCAGGTCGTCTTCCCGGACCTTCGCTGCCAGGCCGTGGCGGGTGTAGGGCGCCCGGATCTCCGAGGCGAGGTCCACAAGGAGGAACCCGTCGTAGCCGGGCGGGAGGTCGGCGGGGCGGCGGACCATGCGCCCGTCAGGGCCTGTGATCAGGCTGAGGAGCGCCCGCGAGCGGGGATAGTCGTCGGCGCCGACGCCCTCCACCACCGGCTCGCCGCCCAGAAACGTCACCGTGCGCGCCCGCATCCGGCCATAGGCCCGACGCCTGCCCTGGGCGTGGCGAAGCCGCAGGGTCGCGCCGTCCACACGGGCCACGATCTCCCAGCAGCGGCCGAACCGCTCCCGGATGTGCGGCCAGCGGTACGACCAGGAGCCGATGTCCCGCACCTCGACGATCTCGACCTTCACAGGCACCCCCGCTCCCTGTAGAAGGCCAGGCGCGCGCCGAGCCCGAGCCCGTGGAGCGGGCGTTCCACCCGGCCTCCGCGCTCCAGGATTCCGCGGACCAGGCCGTGGTCGAGATAGGCGCGTCCCGCGTGGAGTTCGAACACGTACGGCGAGAGGTCCCGCCCCAGCTCGCGCTCCAGCTGACCGAGGACGCGCTCAGCCCATTGCCGGCGCTCACTGGGAGATGCCGTGGTGAGCGTGCGCTCGTACGGCTCGAGCAGCGTTTCGGGTGCCACCAGCCCGTACTCGGCGGAGAGGACGAACCACCGGTCGCAGGTCCGCTCGACGAAGCGCCTCGCACCGCGGAAAAGCGGCGATGTGTACAGGTCCCTGGCGGGTGCAGGCTGCGCCCGCTTGGACTTGACGCATCCCACAAGCCCGATCCGCACGCCCGTCCCGGTCCGCTGGCGGTCCTGGTGCCGGTGCCGTCGGCTGTCAGAAGCGTACACGGGCGCACCCCCCTCCGTCCATCCGGCGTCGCACGGGTCTGCGGAGAGCACGCTTCCCGCCAGGACGTTCCAGCGCCAGGAACAGGCCTCGCCCGGAGCCCTTCACACGGGTTTCGCCCGCCCTTGGCGTCCCGTTCACCCGGCCTTGGGAGTCGGCGTGCTACCGTCAGGCCGCATAGCCGGAGGCGCCCCCAGACGGGCGGCCGACACGCCGGTCCGGTCACAAGGCGACGGGATCCCGCCGGCCCGGCAGAAGAGGCGGCCGGCCTGTGCGGGGCGTCCCGGCCACTCTCCCGTGGATCCGGAGGTGCTCTGTGGGGTGCCGGCAGAGAGGATGCAGGTGGGTGGGGGTGGTGGCGCTGCTGACGGGGCTGGTGGCGGGGATGCCGGGCCGGGCCCAGGACCGGCCGGGCGCCACCGCCAGTCCTCCGGGGACCGTGGTGGTGGACGGGTCCAGCACCGTGGGGCCGCTGACGAGCGCGGTGGCGGAGGAGTTCCGCAAGACGGCTCAGGGCCGGAACGTGCGCATCACCGTGGGGATCAGCGGAACCGGTGGGGGGTTCAAGAAGTTCTGCGCCGACAGCCCCCAGTCCCGCACGGACATCCAGGACGCCTCCCGGCCCATCCGGCCTGAGGAGGACGAGGCGTGCCGGCGCCACCAGGTGAGCTACGTGGAAGTCCCCGTGGCCATCGACGGGCTCAGCGTGGTGGTGCACCCCCGCAACACGTGGGCCACCTGCCTCACCCTGGGCGAGCTCAAGCAGATGTGGGAGCCCGAGGCGGAGCGGAAGATCACCAGCTGGCGCCAGATCCGGCCCACCTTTCCGGACCGGCCCCTGCGGCTGGCGGGAGCCGGAGCGGACTCGGGGACGTTCGACAGCTTCACGGAGATGGTGGTGGGCAGAGCGAAGGCCAGCCGCGGGGACTACCTGGCCACCGAGGACGACAACGTGACCGTGCAGTTCGTCGGCCGGGACGAGGGGGCCCTGGGCTACTTCGGGCTGGCCTACCTGGAGGAGAACCTGGGGCGCGTGAAGGGGGTCGCCATCGACCCCGGCGCGGGCGCAGGCCTCACGTCCAACGACCAGTGCCGCGGGATCGAACCCACCTTTGACAACACCAAGTCAGGCCGCTACCCGCTGACCCGTCCCCTCTTCATCTACCTGAACCGCACCAGCGCCCTGACCAGGCCGGAGGTGCGCGAGTTCGCCCGCTGGTACGTGGGGGCGGGCACGGGCGTGAACCTCCAGGTGGACGACCCCCGCCAGCGGGGGAAGAAGACCAGCCTCACGCGGGCGGTGGGCTACGTGGAGTTCCCCGACGCGGTGTACGCCGCTGCGCGCCAGTGCGTGACGCGGCTGCGGCCCGGCACCGCCTTCCGGGAGGGCGGCCAGGCCGCGGGGCACGCCACCCTGGACCGGGTGAGCACGGAGTATGTGGCCCACTGCCGGTGACGCATGACAGGCGGTCGGCCCGGCGGGGCCCGGAGACGGGAGGAGCGGTGGGTGGAAGCCGCTCTGGCAGCGAGCGCGCTGCTCTCGGTGGGGATCACTGTCGCCATTGTGGCGGTGCTGGCCTTCGAGACCGTCCAGTTCTTCCGGCTCCCCCTGGACGCCGCAGACCCGAGACTCGTGCCTGTCCGGGCGGACCTCCAGCGGTTCGCGGAGGCCCGCCCCGACCTGGTGGGTCATCCCTGGCGGCTGGTGCGGGAGTTCTTCACCGAGACCACGTGGAGCCCGCTGTTCAGCACCAGGCGTTTCGGCGTCCTTCCCCTGGTGGCGGGCACCGTGCTCACGAGCGCCATCGCCCTGGCGGTGGCGGTGCCCCTGGGCCTGCTGGCTGCGGTGTACCTGAGCGAGTTCGCGCCGGACTCCGTCCGGGGGCGGGTGAAGCCCGCCCTGGAGGTCCTGGCCGGGGTCCCCACCATCGTCTACGGGTACTTCGCCCTCACGTTCGTGACCCCGTTTCTGCAGGACCACCTGTTCGGAGCGGCCCTGGCCGCCCAGAACGCCCTGTCCGCGGGCCTGGTGATGGGGATGATGATCCTGCCTCTGGTGTCCTCCCTCAGCGAGGACGTCATGCGCGCCGTACCCGTGGACCTGCGGTACGGGGCGTACGCCCTGGGCGCCACCCGCATGGAGGTGGCGGTGCGGGTGGTCCTGCCGGCGGCTTTGTCGGGGATCGCGGCCGCATGCGTGCTGGCCCTGTCCCGGGCGGTGGGGGAGACCATGATCGTGGCCCTGGCCGCGGGGCAGAGGCCCACCTGGACGGCGAACCCCCTGGAGACGGTCGAAACCGTCACCGCGTTCATCGTGCAGGTGAGCCTGGGCGACACCCCGTACGGTTCGGTGGAATACCGGACCCTGTTCGCGGCGGGGATGCTGCTGTTTGCGGCGACGTTCGTCATGAACGTGTTGAGCGTGCGGGTGGTCCAACGCTTCCGGGAGCGGTACCTGTGACCGCTGTGGCCGTGGAGCAGCTCTGGCGGCGACGTCTGGAACGGCGGAAGGCTTTCGCGCGGCTGTTCGTGGCCGCCTGCCAGGCCGCCACCGTCCTCGGTCTGGTGTTCCTGGCGACCCTGCTGGTGGACGTGGCCCGGGACGGGGCCGCCTACCTGCGGCCGGAACTGGTGACGAACTTCCCCTCACGGTTCCCCCACCAGGCGGGCTATGCCAGCGCCCTGGTGGGGACCCTGTACGTGGCGGGTCTGATGAGCGTCGTGGCCTTCCCCCTGGGGGTGGCCGCGGCGGTCTACCTGGAAGAGTACGCGCCGCCCGGCCGCCTGGCCCGGCTGCTGGAGGTCAACATCGCGAACCTGGCCGCGATCCCCTCGGTCCTGTACGGCCTTCTGGGCCTGGGGCTGTTCGTGGAAGGGCTGCGGATGGGCAAGAGCGTGCTCGCGGGGGCGCTGACCCTGACCCTGCTGGTCCTGCCTCTGACCATCCTGTCCAGCCGCGAGGCCATCCGGGCGGTCCCCTTCTCCGTCCGCGAGGCCGCGTACGCCCTGGGCGCGACCCGCTGGCAGGTGGTGCGGCATCACGTGCTGCCGTACGCGTCCTCGGGCATCCTCACGGGGACCATCCTGTCGCTTTCCCGGGCCGTGGGCGAGACGGCTCCCCTCATCATGCTGGGGGCGTTGCAGTACGTGCCTTTTCTGCCGCGCGGCGTGTGGGATTACTTTACGGTCCTGCCCATCCAGATCTTCAACTACGTGTCGCTCCCGAATCCGGAGTTTCACCGGCTGGCCGCGGCGGGCATCCTGGTGTTGCTGGCGGTCCTGCTGGTCCTGAACGGTGCCGCCATCGGGTTGCGGAACCGTGCCTGCATCCGGTGGTGAGGAGGAGACCATGGACACGGCGGTTCAGGCGCGCTTGAAGCCGGAGGTGGCGCACCGGGCAGTGGCCCCGGGTGTGCCGGTCCTGCGGGTGGAGGACCTGCGCGTGTGGTATGGGGCGCAGCCCGCCCTGCGGGGCGTGACCCTGGAGGTCCCGGAGCACCGCATCACCGCAGTCATTGGGCCCTCGGGCTGCGGGAAGAGCACCCTGGTGCGCGCCATCAACCGGATGAACGAGCTGCTCCCCGGGGTCCGCACCGAGGGACGGGTGCTGTTCCGCGGTCAGGATCTGTACGCCCCGGGTGTGGATCCCGTGGAGGTCCGGCTGCGGATCGGCATGGTCTTCCAGAAGCCGACCCCGTTTCCCAAGTCGGTGTACGAGAACGTGGCCTTCGGCCTGCGGCTGCACCGGAGCCTGAGCCGGCGGGAGCTGGACGAGCGGGTGGAGCGGGCCCTGCGGCAGGCGTCCCTGTGGGACGAGGTGAAGGACGACCTGCACCGGAAGAGCGGCCTGGAGCTGTCCGGCGGCCAACAGCAGCGGCTGTGCATCGCCCGGGCGCTGGCGGTGGAACCCGAGGTCCTGCTGCTGGACGAACCCTGTTCCGCCCTGGACCCCATCTCCACGGCCCGCATCGAGGCCCTGATGGAGGACCTCGCCCGGGACTACACGCTGGTGATCGTCACCCACAACATGCAACAGGCCGCCCGGGTGTCGGACGTCACCGCCTTCCTGCTGAACGGGGAGCTGGTGGAGTGGGGGACCACCGAGGCGGTGTTCACCCGACCGGTGGACCCGCGCACCGAGGACTACATCGCGGGTCGGTTCGGGTGAGGATCCCGTGACCGAGCGGGGACGTCACTTTCGGGGCACCTACGACACGGCCCTGCGGGAGCTGGAGGCCGATGTGGCCCGCCTGGGCCGCCTGTGCGGGGACCTGATCCACCGGGCGGTGGACGCCCTGGTGCGCCAGGACCCGGAGCAGGCGCGGGCCGTCATCGCCGCCGACGACGACGCGGACCGCCTGCACCTGGAGGTGGAACGGCAGGTGGCCCGGGTGATCGCCACCCAGCAGCCGGTGGCCACCGACCTGCGGGAGCTGCTGTCCATCCTGGTCATCTCCCTCGACCTGGAGCGGATGGCCGACCACGCCGAGGCCGTGGCCCGGGCCGTCCTGCGCCTGGGCCGGGGGCCGCTGCCCGCGTCGGTGGGGGACATCGTGCAGATGGAGCAGGTAATCCAGCGGATGCTGTCCGACGCCCTCCAGTCCTTCGCCGGCCGGGACGCCGTCCTGGCCGAGGCGGTGTCCCGCCAGGATGACGTGGTGGACGCTCTGCGGTCCCGGGTGGTCGGGGACCTGCTGACCGCCATGAGGGAGGATCCGGGCGCCACCCCTCGGGCCGTGGACCTGATCCTGGTGGCCCAGCACCTGGAGCGGGCCGCCGACCACATCACCAACGTCGCGGAGCGGGTCGTCTACATCGCCACCGGGCAGCTGCGCGAGCTGAACGTGTGACCCGCTCCCCCGCCGCGCGGGGGGCGTTGCCGGCTGCTTCACGCGCCCTTGACGCGCCCTTGACCTTCGGCGGCTAGGGTAGAATTAGGGGTCCAGGATGGCCGTCACCGCGCAGCAGATCCGGATCACCCGGGAAGAGGACGGAACCCGACGGGCCGAAGTGGCGCTGGCCGGAGACCAGGCTCTGCCTGCCGATGTCGTGCTGCAGGCGGCCGAGCGGCTGCGGGCGGCGCTGCGGGCGGTGGGCGTCACCCGCGTGTCCATCACCGTCGCGCCGCCGGAGGAGTAGCCTCACCCGGTCGCCGTCTCGTCCGGCAGCCGGCGCACCAGCTCGGCGATCCGCCGCCGTAGCTCATCACGCAGGTCCCGGTAAAACTGCAGTTCCGTGGTGCCCGCGGGGTCGGGCAGGGGCCAGTGCTCGCTGGCGGCGCCGGGAATCACCGGGCACGCCTCCTCCGCGCACAGTCCCACCACCAGGGCCACGTCGGGGCCCAGGGCGTCCCGGAGGTGCGTGGGTCGGTGGCCGGAGATGTCGATGCCCACCTCCCGCATCACCTCCACCGCCTGCGGGCGCACCCGCGCTGCCGGCTCCGTGCCCGCGGAGCTGGCCCGCCACCCGGGCGGAGCCATGCTGTTGAACAGGCCTTCCGCCATCTGGGAGCGGGCGCTGTTGCCCACTCAGACAAACAGGACGCGCTTCATGCGTCCGCCCTCCCACTTCCTTCTTCCCTCTTCCATCTTCCCTCTTCCCTTCCGTTGAAACGTTGGAGCGTTGGAACGTTGAAGCAGTGGTCGTACGTTGACCGCCTCTCCCCCCCATGCTAGCATGGGCGGTGACAACCACACAGCGCGACCTTCGGGGCAGGGTGAGCTCCGCGACCGCGGGGCAATTCCCGACCGGCGGTGACAGCCTCCAGAGGGCTGGAGCCCGCGACCCGACCTGCCGCGTCCGACGCGCGGGAGGACGGTGGACACCGGTGAGAGTCCGGGGCCGACGGTACAGTCCGGATGGGAGAAGGTCGGACGCCTGAGTGAGCAGTCCCAAGACCCGGGACCCGTCCGTGGTTTCCGCGGACCTGCGCTCAGGCCGTTCTGCCCGGGCCGGCGGACCAGTCCGGCTCGGTCCGGGGTCCCTGCCCCCGTGGTCGGACGAGGGGGGCAGGGATGAGACGCGTTGCCCAGGTGGGCGTGCTGGGGGCTGCGGCCTTCGCCTTCATGTACTTTGACTTCCCGCTGCCGCCGTTTCCGCCGTTTCTCAAGTACGATCCCGGCGAAGTGCCCGCGCTGGTGGCCACCTTCGCCCTGGGGCCTGGCTATGGGGTGGCGGTGGAGTCGGTGAAGGCGCTGCTGATCAGCGTGTTCCGCTCGGGGACCACCGGCGGGCCGTTTGGAATCTTCATGAATTTCCTGGCGGGAGCGACCCTGGTGGCCGTGGCCGGATGGTACTACCGGGTGGAGCACACCAAGGTCGGCGCCCTCAAGTCCCTGGCGCTGGGAGTGGCGGCGATGACCGGCGTGATGGTCGCCGCCAACATCCTCCTCACCCCCATCTTCTACGGCATCCCGCGCCCTCAGGTCATCGCCCTGGTCCTGCCGGCCCTGCTGCCGTTCAACCTGCTCAAGGGGACCATCAGCTCGCTGATCACCTTCTTCGTGTACAAGCGCGTCCGCGTATTTCTGTACGAGTGGATTGCCGACCGGGCGGCCTGGTAGCGGCGGCAGCGAGGCCCACTTGTTCTGCGCGATCTCCCCGTCCCGATTCGGAGGAGGGAATCGCCCCGCTTCCCTGTCAGATCGAGCAGATTGTGAAGATCGAGGAGACTGAGAAGATTGAAAATTTTCACAGGCGGACGCATCTATACCCTGGATCCGGCCCGGCCGGTGGCGGAGGCGCTGGCGGTCCGGGACGGGCGCATTGTCGCCGTGGGCGCCTCCGCGGAGCTGGCGCGAGCGTGGGCGGGGGCGGCGCGCGTGGATCTGGGCGGGCGTACGGTTCTGCCTGGCTTCGTCGACAGCCACATCCACCTGGCCGGCTACGGCTTCAGTCTCACCCGTGTCGACCTGCGCGCCGCCCGCACGCCGGCGGAGGCGGTGGCGCAGGTGGCCGCGGTGGTGGCGCGCCACCCGCCCGGAGAGTGGGTCCTGGGCCGCGGGTGGGACAAGAATGTCTGGCCGGACGGACGCCTGCCCACCCGGGCCGACCTGGACCCGGTCAGTCCGCGCCACCCGGTGGCCCTGGGCAGCAAGGACGGCCATCTGCTGTGGGTCAACTCCCTGGCGCTGCGGCTGGCCGGCGTGGACCGGCGCAGCCCGGATCCGCCCGGGGGCGAGATCGTTAGAGACCACGCCGGAGAGCCCACCGGGGTGCTGAAGGAGCGCGCCACCGACCTGGTCTGGCGCATCATCCCCCCGCCGGACGAGCAGGCGGTGGAGCGGGCCATCGCGCAGGCGGTTGCGGCCCTCCACGAACGTGGCATCGTGGGCGTGCACGCCATGGCCGGCACCGATCCCGCCGACGGCGAGCTGACGCTGCGGGCCTGCCGGCGGCTGGCGGACGCGGGGCGGCTGCGGCTGCGGGTGTGGGTCGCCCTGCCGCTCTCGGTCCTGGATGAGGCCGCGGAGACGGGGCTGCGCACGGGGGTGGGCGACGACTGGGTGCGGGTGGGGCCGGTCAAGATCTTCGCCGACGGCACGCTGGGCTCCCAGACGGCCAGCATGCTGGAGCCCTTCGACGGCCAGCCCGACAACACCGGCATCGCGGTGCTGGACCGGGAGGAGCTCATCGACGCGCTGGGCCGCGCCGTGGAGGCCGGGTGGTGGTGCGCGGTGCACGCCATCGGCGACCGGGCGGTGCGCTGGACCCTGGACGCCTGTGAGGCCCACCATGACGCCTCGCGTCGCCGGGGAGCGCGCCACCGGATCGAGCACGCGCAGCTGGTCCATCCCGACGACGTTCCGCGTCTGGCGGCCCTGGGGGTGGTGGCGTCCATGCAGCCGGTGCACTGTCCCAGCGACCGCGAGGTCGCCGAGAGGTACTGGGGCCGCCGGTGCCGGTGGGCCTACCCCTGGAGGTCGCTGCGGGAGGCCGGTGTCGTGCTGGCCTTCGGCTCCGACGCGCCGGTGGAACCTCCCGGCGTGCTGGAGGGACTCCACGCCGCGGTCACCCGCCGGCGTCCGGGCGCGCCGGCCGAGGCCGCGTGGCACCCCGAGCAGGCGCTCACCCTGGAGGAGGCGGTGCGGGCATACACCCTGGGGGCCGCCCACGCCACGGGAGAGGATCGCACCCGCGGGGCGCTGGGGCCCGGCCGCGCCGCCGATTGTGTGGTGCTCTCGGACGATCCGTTTGCCGGGACGCCCGACGATCTTCTGCGGATCCGGGTCGTGGCCACGGTGGTGGCGGGGGAGGTTGTCTACGCGGGACCGGGTTGGGGTTGAGTGAAGCGTTGAAACGTTAGCGTCGGGGGTCTGCGGGCGTCAGGCGACCGTCAGCCGCAGCCGTCAGCGGTCACCGTCTTCGGGCTCCTCGTCCTCGGGGGCCGCTTCTTCCAGCAGGTCCATCTCCATCTCGTAGCCGCAGTCCGGGCAGACGTACACGGCCCGGCCGCGGCGGGCGCGTCCCCGCGGTTCCATCTCCGCGCCGCACTGGGGACAGGGGGCGGTCAGAGGGAACTCCATGGGAACGCTCCGGGGCGGTCGCCCGCGCCAGCGGCGACGGGTGTGGGCGGGGAAGACATCCGGTCGCCGGGCCCGCATCGGGAGCCGGCGGACGCTGTCCGGGCGGGGGCCCGTCTCCCGGAAGCGCTCCTCACACGGACTGCTAGCGGGCAGGCGAGCGACGCCGCGGGCCCTCCGCCTCCAGGCCGGCCGCATCCGCCGCGATGCGGTAGTCGCAGATGGTGCATTCGTACCACAGCCCGTGGACCTCGTCGGGTTCGTAGCGGAGGACCATCACGGTGTCACAGTTGGGACACGTGGGCGCCTGCGCTCGCACCTCAGGTCCCCTCCCCGCTGGGGTTCGGCTCCGCCCGGGGGGCCTCCTGCCCCCGGGCCTCGTCGCGCGGTCGGTAGTCGGCCTTGCGGTAGGTCAGGCGCCGGCCGCAGTGCGGGCAGCGGTGATAGTTGGCCGCCAGCGTCCCGCGGGCGAAACTGCGGCGGTCCAGCCGCAGTCCCGTGTCGAACTCCCGCCCGCAGTTCCCGCAGACAACCCACAGCGCCAGCTTGCCCATGGCCGCATCCGCACCGTCAGGGCGTCCCGCCGGGACGGCGAAGATAGCGGTCCACGTCCGCCCGCTGCCACAGCGCCTCCCGCCCGCGGCCGTACAGCGGCGCCGGAAATCCCGGCCGGTCGGCCAGGGCTTCGGCCGCCGCCGGGGGCAGCCCCGCCATCCCCGCGGCTTCGACGGCGGTCACCACATCCACGCCCTCGGTCACCAGCCGGCAGAGGGCTTCCAGAAACCCGTCGCGGGCGCCCGCCCGCGTCAGGAGGAACTTGGCGGCAGACCGGCCGCGGGGGTGGGCCTGCTTCATCACGGTGGTGTAGCGGCGCAGGTGTGCGGGGTAGCCCCGCAGATGCGCCAGCACCCGGTAATCCACCTCCAGCGCCGTCCGGTCCACCCGGCTGTCCCGCCCCACGGGAATGGGCATCCCCCCGATGCGGTTATCATAATCGTAGCACGGAATCGTCGCGCAGACGCCACCGGAGGATCCCCATGCCGTTTCTCACCGAGCACGATGCCGCCGTTGTGCGGGACCGGCTGGCCCGCGAGATGGTGCATCCGGTCACCCTGGAGTTCTACGCCCCCACCACCAGCGGGCTGGCCCTGCCCACCGACGACGGTCAGATCGCCGAGTACGTCCGCCAGATCCTCGCCGAGGTCGCCGCCCTCTCACCGCTGGTGACGGTGGTTCCCATCAGCACCCTCGCCGAGCCCGAGCGGGCGCGGGCCCGGGGCATCGCCTGCACGCCGGCCACCGCCGTTCTGGGGGCGCAGGATTACGGCCTGCGGTTTTACGGGATGCCGGCGGGGTACGAATTTGCCACCCTGCTGGAGATGATTGTGGCGGCATCCCGGGGGCGGGGGGATCTGTCCCCGCGGACGCGGGAGGTCCTGGAGCGCCTGCCAGGTGAGGCCCACATCCGGGTGTTCGTGACCCCTACCTGACCCCACTGCCCTCGGGCGGCCAGGCTGGCCGCCCATCTGGCGGTGGAGAGCCCCCGCGTGAGGGCGGACATCATCGAGGCCAGCGAGTTTCCGGATCTGGCCCGGCAGTATGCGGTGTACGCGGTGCCCAAGGTGGTCATCAACGACGCGGTGGAGTTCGTCGGCGCCCAGCCCGAGGATGTGTTCGTGGGCTACGTGGTGCAGGCGGCCGGACCGGGGAGGCCGCCGTCCGGGGCGGGGTGAGCCGCGGGGCCCGCCGGCGGCAGGGGTCCGGCGTCGGCGGCGGGAACACAGTCAGGCGGATCCATGACCGACCTGTTCGCCTACATCGACGCGCATCGCCAGCAGTTCATCGAGCGCCTGCAGTGGTTGTGCCGCCAGCCCAGCATCGCCGCCCAGCAGGTGGGGCTGCGGGAAACCGCCCAGATGGTGGCGGACCTGATGGCCCGCGTGGGCCTGCGCCCCCGCCTGTATGACACCGGGGGAGCGCCGGTGGTGGTCGGGGAGGCGGGCGACGGTCCCCGCACGTTGCTGATCTACAACCACTACGACGTGCAGCCTCCCGACCCGGTGGAGGAGTGGGAGTCCCCTCCCTTTGCCGCCGAGATCCGGGACGGCAAGCTGTACGCCCGCGGTGCCGCCGACAACAAGGGGAACCTGGTGGCCCGCCTGTGCGCGGTGGAGGCCTGGCTGGCCACCCGGGGGCGCCTGCCCCTGCGGGTGCGCTTTGTGGTGGAAGGGGAGGAGGAGGTGTCGTCGGCGCACCTGCACGAGTTCGTGCGGCGCCACCCCGACCTGCTGCAGGCCGACGGGTGCCTGTGGGAGGCCGGCGGCAAGGACCTGCAGGAGAACCTGGGCATCTACATGGGCGCCAAGGGCATCCTGTACATCGAGCTGGAGGCCCGGGGCGCCAACCGCGACCTCCACAGCAGTCAGGCCACCATCGTCCCCAACCCCGCCTGGCGCCTGGTGTGGGCGCTGGCCACCTTCAAGGACCGGCACGAGAACATCCTCATCGACGGCTTCTACGACGAGGTGGTGGAGCCGACCCCCGAGGAGATGGAGCATCTGCGCCGCCTGGCCGCCGTGCGGGATGACGACCTGCGCCGGCGGGACCTGGGCCTCGACCAGTTCCTGCTGGGGGTCACGGGGCTGCAGCTGGTCAAGCGCAATCTCTACCAGCCCACCTGCACCATCTGCGGTCTCTCCGCCGGCTATACCGGCCCCGGCAGCAAGACGGTCCTGCCGCACCGGGCCATCGCCAAGGTGGACTTCCGCCTGGTGCCCGACCAGCGCCCCGAGGACATCTTCGAGAAGGTCACCCGCCACCTGGCCCAGCACGGGTTCGCCGACATCCAGGTGCGCCTGCTGGGGGCCGAGCGGCCGGCCCGCACGCCCGTGGACTCGCCGCTGGCCCGCGCGGTGGTGGAGACGGCTCGCGAGGTCTACGGGCGGGACCCGGTGGTCTCTCCCCTGATGGCCGCCACCGGCCCCATGTACGAGCTGGCAGCCCAGTTCGGCACCCCCGCGGTGGGTGCGGGCTGCGGGTACGCCCACAGCAACGCCCACGCCCCCAACGAGAACATCCGCCTGGACGACTTCATCCAGCACGTCAAGCACGTGGCGCTGCTGTTCGAGCGGTTCGCCGGCGCGGAGCCGTCCCGGCCTCCGGGATAGGCGTCCGCCGCCCGCTCCAGCGCTCGCTCCCGGAGGGAACCCCATGTCCCAGCCCGCGACCCTGCCCGACCTGGCGACCCTGCGGGCCCTGCCGCCCCGGGACCTGGCCGATACGCTGCTCGCCCTGTCCCCCGCCGAGCTGGGCGCGCTGTTCGAGCGGTTCGGGGATGAGGCCATGGCCGAGCTGGTGGGCGAGCTGGACCCGCGCGACGCCGCCCGCCTGATCCGCAAGCTCAGCCGCCCGGCGGCGGCCGACCTGCTGGAGGAGATGGCGCCCGACGAGGCGGCCGACGTGGTCGAGGAGCTGCCGCCCGAGCAGGCCGAGCCGCTGCTCACCGAGGTCGAACCCGAAGTCGCCCGGGAGATCCGGGAACTGCTGGCCTACCCGCCCGAGAGCGCCGGGGGGATGATGACTCCCCAGTACGTGGCCATCTCCCCGGACCTGACCGCCGACGAGGCGCTGGCGCACCTGCGGCGGCTGGCCGAAGAGGCGGAAGTGGTCTACTACGTCTACGTCACCGATCCCGCGACCCGCCGGCTGCTGGGCGTCCTGTCCCTGCGCAACCTGGTCCTCAGCCGTCCCACCACCCCGGTCCGCGACCTGATGATCCGGGAGGTGATCCGGGTGCGGGCGGACGCCCCCCGGGAGGAGGCGGCGCGCCTGCTGGACCGGCACCACCTGATCGCGTTGCCGGTGGTGGACGAGCAGGACCGGCTGCTGGGGGTGATCACCGCCGACGACGCGGCCGACGTCCTGCTGGAGGAGGCCGGGGAGGACCTGGAGCGCGTGGGCGGCGCGCAGCCGCTGGACGAGCCCTACATCACCGCGTCGCCCCTCACCCTGGCCCGCAAGCGGGTGGGCTGGCTGCTGTTGCTGTTCGTGGCCGAGGCCTACACCGGCACGGTCCTGCGCCACTTTGCCGACGAGCTGGAGCGGGTGGTGGCGCTGGCGTTCTTCATCCCCCTGCTCATCGGCACCGGCGGAAACACCGGCTCCCAGGTGGTGACCACGGTCGTCCGGGCCATGGCCATGGGGGAGGTGAGGATGCGGGACGCATTCCGGGTGTGGCGCAAGGAGGTGGCCACGGCGGTGCTGCTGGGGGCGGCCATGGCCGCGGCCGCCCTGCTCCGGGCCCGCCTGCTGGGGGTTGCCCCGGAGGTGGGCCTGACGGTGGCCCTGGCCGCCGCGGCGATTGTCCTGTGGGCTGCCACGGTGGCCGGGTTGCTGCCCCTGGTCCTGCGGCGGCTGGGCGTGGACCCCGCCGTGGTGTCCGCGCCGCTCATCGCCACCCTGGTGGATGGGACAGGCCTGGTGATCTACTTTGAGGTGGCGCGCCGGGTGCTGGGTCTGTGAGAGGGGTCCGGACGGGGGAGGGCAATCGCGGGCGCCCGGCATCACCCCACAACACGTGGCGCCGCATCCGGGCGGATGCGGCGCCCCAGCGGATGGTGCGGAAGGAGGGATTTGAACCCCCACGGGGTCGCCCCCACAGGCTCCTGAGGCCTGCGCGTCTGCCAGTTCCGCCACTTCCGCAACCCGGCACATACCACGATACTGACGGCCCGCCGACAGTGTCAAGCGGGCCCCCGGAGGCGCCTGTGCCGGCCCAGGCATCCGCCGCCGGCCGCCGAATGTGTGGGGTAGGAGAGCGGGCGATGGACGCGCGGGCGATTCTGGACGACCTGAAGCGCCGCCGGGACTACGCCGGCCAGATCGTCTGCGAGCGCTACCTGCCTCCGCGGCGGGCGCAGTATGCCGACCTGTCCCCGCCGCTGCCCGAGCCGCTGGCTGCCGCCCTGCGGCGGCAGGGGATCGAGCGCCTGTACACCCACCAGGTGGAGGCCATTCAGGCCGTGCGGCGGGGGGAGCACACGGTGGTGGTCACCGGCACCGCCAGCGGCAAGACGCTGTGTTACACCCTGCCGGTCCTGGAGACGCTGCTGGCCGACCCGCTCGCCCGGGCGCTGTACCTGTTCCCCACCAAGGCGCTGGCCCAGGATCAGGTGGACGCCCTGGCCGGATTCGACCTGCCGGAGGCGGCGGCCGCCACCTACGACGGCGACACGCCCCCCCGCCAGCGGAGCCGGATCCGGGAGGAAGCCCGGATCATCCTCACCAACCCCGACATGCTCCACCTGGGCATTCTCCCCCAGCACCGCCGGTGGGCCGGCCTGTTCCGGTCCCTGCGGTACGTGGTCGTGGACGACCTGCACATCTACCGGGGGGTGTTCGGCAGCCACGTGGCGCTGGTGCTGCGCCGCCTGCGGAGGCTGTGCCGCCTGTACGGCTCCTCCCCGGTGTTCGTGGGGACGTCGGCCACCATCGCCAACCCCGGGGAGTTCGCCAGCCATCTCCTGGGCGTACCGGTGACTGTCGTCGACCGCGATGGCTCCCCCCGCGGCCCGCGGTGGTTCGTCCTGTGGAATCCGCCGCTGGTGGACCGGGCCCGCGCCCGGCGCCGCAGCGCGTACACCGAGGCCACCGCCCTGTTCACCCACCTGGTGCGCGCCGGGGTGCGGACCATCGTGTTCACCCAGGCCCGCAAGATCACCGAGCTGATCTACCGCTACGCGCGGGCCGAGCTGCGCGAGCACGCCCCCCACCTGGCCGACCGCATCCGCTCCTACCGGGCCGGCTACCTGCCCGCGGAGCGCCGCGACATCGAGAGGCTGCTGTTCGCCGGCCAGCTGGTGGGCGTGGTCAGCACCAGCGCCCTGGAACTGGGCATCGACGTGGGCGGCCTGGACGCCGCCATCCTGGTGGGTTATCCGGGCACCATCGCCAGCACCTGGCAGCGGGCGGGGCGGGCCGGGCGCGGCACCGGGGAGGCCGTGGTGATCCTGGTGGCCCTGGAGGACGCCCTGGACCAGTACCTCATGCGCCACCCCGACTACCTCTTCGAGCGGCCGGTGGAGCACGCGGTGATCGACCCGGACAACCCCTACATTCTGGCCGCCCACCTGCGCTGCGCGGCCGCCGAAGCGCCCGTGAGCGCGGCCGACGCCGACGTGCTGGGGGGACGGGTGGAGGAGGTGGCCCGGCTGCTGGAGGAGCACGGCGACCTGCGCCGCCGCGGCGCCGCCTGGGTGTGGGCGCGCCGGGGATACCCGGCCCAGGAGGTGGAGGTGCGCGCGGCGTCGGGAGAGACCGTCCGCATTGTGGACCCGCGGGGGAGGGTGATCGGCACCGTGGACAGGGTGCGGGCGTGCGAGCAGGTGCACCCCGGCGCCGTCTACCTGCACCAGGGCGACTCCTACCTGATCACCGACCTGGACCTGGAGCGCCGGGTGGCCACCGCGGTGCCCGCCGACGTCGACTACTACACGCAGCCCCGGACCACCGTCGACGTGGCCATCGTGCGGCCGCTGCGCCAGCGGCCCCTGGGCCCCACCACCGCCGCATGCGGGCTGGTGGAGGTGACCACCCAGGTGACCGCCTGCGCCCGCAAGCGCCTGTTCAGCGAGGAGGTCCTGGGGGAGGACCCCCTGGACCTGCCCGCCCAGACCCTTTCCACCGCCGCGCTGTGGTGGGTCATCCCGCACCCCCTGGCGGCCGACGTCCGCGCCCGGGGGCTGGATCTGGCGGGGGGCATCCACGCGGTGGAGCATGCGGCCATCGGGGTCCTGCCGCTGCTGGCCATGTGCGACCGGTGGGACCTGGGCGGGGTGTCCTACCCGGCCTACCCCGATCTGGGCGGGCCCACCATCTTCATCTATGAAGGACACCCGGGAGGCGTGGGGATTACCGAGAAGGGATGGGAGCTGGTGGACCGGCTGCTGCAGACGACCCTGGAGGCGATCGAGGCGTGCCCGTGCGAGGCGGGCTGCCCGTCGTGCATCCAGTCCCCCAAGTGCGGCAACCTCAACGAGCCTCTGGACAAGGCCGCCGCGGTGCGGCTGCTGCGAGGATTGCTGCGCGGCCGGGCGGCCCCCGCGCCCGGCGCCGCGGCGGTCCACACGGGGCGCCCGCGCCGCCACGAGCCCCGCCCGCCCCGGCGGTGACCGGGGGCAACGATGGAGGCGGTGATCGGCGTCATCGGCGAAAGCCAGTTCAGCGATCCCGCCCACGAAGCGCTGGCGGAGGAGACCGGCCGGCTGCTGGCGGAGGCGGGGTACGTGCTGGTGTGCGGAGGGCTGGGCGGGGTGATGGAGGCCGCGTGCCGGGGAGCGCGCAGAGCCGGCGGGCTGACGGTGGGGATCCTGCCGGGGGTCGACCGGCGGGACGCCAACCCCTATGTGACGGTGGCCGTGGCCACCGGCCTGGGCCAGATGCGCAACGTGGCCATCGTCCTCACGGCAGACGCCCTGATCGCCATCGGAGGCGGGTACGGCACGCTGTCGGAGATCGGCCACGCCCTGCGGGCCGGCAAGCCCGTGATCGGGTTGCGCACGTGGGAGGCCGTGCGGGCCGGCACGCGGGCGCCCGTCACCGTGGTGCAGACGCCCCGGGAGGCGGTGGAGGCGGTCCGGGCGGCGCTGGCGGACCGCCGGTAGGGCGATGGGGACCGGCACCCTGTACGTGGTGGCCACGCCCATCGGAAACCTGAACGACATCACCCTGCGGGCGCTGGAGGTTCTGCGGAGCGTGGACGTCATCGCCTGCGAGGACACCCGTCACACCCGGGTGCTGCTGGACCGCCACGGGATCCGCACGCCGCTGGTGAGCTACCACGAGCACAACGAGGACCGGCGCGCCCCGGAACTGCTGGCCCGCCTGAAGGCCGGCCAGTCGGTGGCCCTGGTGAGCGACGCGGGCACGCCCGTGCTCTCCGACCCCGGGTTCGTCCTGGTGCGTCGGGCCGTGGAAGAGGGTATCCCGGTGGTGCCCGTGCCCGGGCCCAGCGCCATCACCGCCGCCCTGTCGGTGGCCGGGCTGCCGCCCGACCGGTTTGCGTTCGTGGGCTTCCTGCCCCGCCGGCGCGCCCAGCGGCGCCGCCTGCTGCAGGAGGTGGCGGCCCTGCCGTGGACTCTGGTGGCATTTGAAGCGCCCCACCGGATCCAGGAGGCGCTGGAGGACGTGGTGGCCGTGCTGGGCGACCGGCCGGTGGCGCTGGTGCGGGAGATGACCAAGACGTTCGAGCAGGTGATCCGGGGCCGGGCCTCCGAGGTGCTGGCGGCGGTGCGGGAGCGGCCGCCCCGTGGGGAGCTGACGCTGGTGGTCGGCGGGGCCCCGCCGGCGGCGGCGCCCGGCGCGGCCGAGGCGGTGCGGGCCCTGCTCCAGGCCGGCCGGTCGGTCCGGGAGGCGGCGCAGGAGGTGGCGCGCACCTGCGGCCTCTCCCGCCGCGAGGCGTACCGCCTGGCCCTGGAGGCAGCCGGGCGGCGCGTTCCCGGTCGCGACCCTCCCGGGAGGTGATGGTCCTGCCCCGGTGGATCGGGCCCGCGCGCGACTACGTCTCGGTCTACCAGGCCGGCAGCGAGGCCGAGGCGCTGCTGGTGGTGGAGATTCTCGCGCAGGCCGGCATCCCCGCCGCCGCCCGCAGCCGCCAGGTGCCGGGCTACGGCGAGGTCATCCGCCGGGCGTCGGGGGTGTGGGGCGACGTGCTGGTGCCGGCGGGCCGGGAGGAGGAAGCCCGCCGATCTCTGGCCGAGTACCTGCGGGTGATGGAGGAGGGAGGTCGGTGACGCGACTGAGAGGGATCATTCCCCCCATGGTGACCCTGTTCGACCGCGACGGGCGCCTGGACCTCGACGCCGCCGAGGCGCACGTGGAGTTCCTGCTGCGCGGCGGCGTGCACGGCGTGTTCGTTCTGGGCAGCACCGGTGAGGTGATGCACCTGACGCCCGACGAACGCCGGACGCTGGCCGAGCGGGTGGTCCGCGCCGTGGGCGGCCGCGTGCCGGTCCTGGTGGGGTGCGCCAGCACGTCCACCGAGGAAGCTGTGGCCCTGGCCCGCCACGCCCAGCAGATCGGCGCCGACGGGGTGGTGGTCCTGCCCCCCTACTACTGGCCGCCGTCCGACGCCGCCATCGAGGCCCACATCGGCGCCGTGGCACGGGCGGTGGACCTCCCGGTCGTCATCTACAACTTTCCGGCCGTGGTGGGACGGAACATCTCCCCCGCCCTGGTGAGGCGGCTGGTGGACGCGTACCCCACGGTCCTGGGCATCAAGGAGACGGTGGACAGCGTCGGCCACGTTCATGAGGTCCTGGCGGCGGTCAAGCCCGCGCGGCCGGAGTTCAGCGTCCTGTGCGGGTACGAGTTCCACCTGCTCAACACGCTGCTGTCGGGCGGCGACGGCGCCATTCCGGCGGTGGCCAACTTCGCGCCGCACCTGCCGGTGCAGGTCTACGCGGCCGTGCAGGAGGGCCGCCTGGCGGACGCCGCCGCCCTGGTGCGCCGCCGCCTGGGGCTGGCGGCCCTGTACCACCTGGATGCGCCGTTCTTCGTGGTGATCAAGGAAGCGATGGTGCTGCTGGGGTTGATCCCCCACGCCACGGTCCGGCTCCCGGCCGTCCCGCTGTCCGACGCCGGGCGGGAGCGCCTGCGGGCCCTGCTGGCCCAGGCCGGGCTCCTGTAAGCGCGCCCCCAGGCCCGGTCAGGGTGTGCGGCCGGCCCGGCAGCCGGGTGGGGCCGGAGCCCCGCGCGTTTGACAGCCGTCCCCGCCCTTTTTACAATGACCCCAGCGATGAGGAAGCGGGAGTAGCCGCCCCCGGCCGCGCGAGCGAGCCGGGCGGGTGGGAGCCGGCCGGACGGGGGCGGCGAACATGGCTTCCGAGCAGGCGGCCTGAACAGCCGGCCGGCGCCGGAGCCGGCGTCGGCCGGCCAGTAGGGTCACCCGGCGGGCCTCCGAGATCGGGCCAGGGAGCGGCGGTGCGCAGGCGCCGGCGGCTCCTGCGACGAGGCGCTGCGGGCGCTGACCGGGGTGGTACCACGGGAAGACCTCTCGTCCCACGGGCGAGGGGTATTTTGTTTGAGGGACGGGGGAAGAGGTGACGGCCGTGAGGGGAGGACGGTTCTACATCACCACCGCCATTGACTACGTGAACGCCAGCCCTCACATCGGGCACGCCTACGAGAAGATCATCGCCGACGTGCTGGCGCGGTTTCACCGGCTGCGGGGGGAGGAAGTGCGCTTTCTCACCGGCACCGACGAGCACGGCCAGAAGAATTTCACGTCGGCGGCGGCCGCGGGGAAGGACGTCCGGCAGTTCGTGGACGAGAACGCCGCCCGGTTCCGGGCGCTCGCCGACCAGCTGCACCTGTCCATCGACGACTTCATCCGCACCACCGAGCCGCGCCACCACCGCGGGGTGGCAGCCCTGTGGCGGCGGGTGGCGGCCCACGGCGACTTCTACCGCAAGAACTACCAGGCGCTGTACTGCGTGGGCCACGAGGCCTTCGTGACCCGCAGCGACCTGGTGGACGGGCGCTGCCCGGTGCACGACGCGGAACCCATCGTCATTGAAGAAGAGAACTACTTCTTCCGGCTGTCCCGCTACCGCGGGGCGCTGCGGCGGCTGTTCGAGGAGCGCCCGGACTTCGTCGTGCCCTCCTCCCGGTACGGGGAGATGCTGAACCTCATCGACACCCTCGAGGACATCTCGGTGTCGCGGCCGGTGGAGAAGCTGTCCTGGGGCATTCCCGTGCCCGACGATCCCACCCACGTCATCTACGTCTGGTTCGACGCCCTCACCAACTACATCTCCGCCCTGGGGTTCGGGGCCGGCGAGCCCGCCGAGGAGGAGTTCCGGCGCTGGTGGCCCCACAGCCACCACCTCATCGGGAAGGACATCAACCGGTTCCACTCGCTCCTGTGGCCGGCCATGCTCCTGTCGGCGGGGCTGGAACCACCCCGGCAGATCCTCGTCCACGGCTTCATCACGGTGGAGGGCCAGAAGATCAGCAAGACCCTGGGCAACGTGATCGATCCGGTGGCGGTGGCCCGGGAGCTGGCCGACGCCTCGGGAGCGGCCGTGGATGTGTGCGTGGACGCCATCCGGTACTTCCTGCTGCGGGAGATCCCCTTCGGCGAGGACGGGGACTTCAGCCGCACCGGGCTGGTCCACCGGTTCAACGCCGACCTGGCCAACGACTACGGCAACCTGCTGCACCGGACGCTGCCGCAGGTGGAGCGCCACTTCGGCGGCCAGGTGCCCGCCGCGGGGCCGTCCACGGCGGCGGAGGAGCGGCTACGGCAGACGGCCACCGAGGTGGCGGAGGCGGTGGACCGGGCGGTGGACCGCCGGGATTTCAAGGGTGCCCTGGAGGAGATCTGGCGGCTGCTGGGCGCGGCCAACAAGTACATCGACGAGGAGGCGCCCTGGCAGGCGGTGCGGGCAGACCCGCGACGGGCCGGTACGGTGCTCTACCACACCCTGGAGGCCGTCCGGGTGGCCACCATCCTGCTGTCGGCGTGGATGCCGGTGGCGGCCGCCCGGGTGTGGGACCAGCTGGGGATTCCCGCGCCCCTGTCGTCGCAGCGCCTGGACGACGCCCGGCGGTGGGGCGGCCTGCCTTCGGGGGTCCGGGTGCGGCCCGCGGCGCCGGTCTTCCCCCGCATCGAGGCCCGGGTCGCCGTCGAGGCCCGCCCTCCGTCGCCGGGACCGCAGGGACCGACCGGCGCGGAGGCCGGGGCCGGAGGTCCGGAGGCCGCCACCGTGACCATCGACGACTTTCGCCGGCTGGACATCCGGGTGGGCACGGTCCTGTCGGCCGCGCGGGTGCCCGGAACCGACAAGCTGATCGAGGTGAAGGTGGACATCGGCCGGGAGGTCCGCACGCTGGTCACCGGGCTCATCCCGCACTACCAGCCCGAGGACCTGGTGGGACGGCGGATCATCGTCCTGGCCAACCTGCAGCCCCGGCGCGTCCGCGGCGTCACGTCCCAGGGCATGCTGCTGGCGGCGGAGTGGGACGGGCAGGTGGCGCTGCTCACGGTGGACCGGGACGCCCCCACGGGAGCCCGCATCAGCTAGTCCGGGGACAGTCCCCGCCCGCTGCCGGGGAGACCGGGCCTTCTCCCGCCGGCCCCGTTCGCGCTCCGCCCGAAGACCGCCGTGCGCCCGGGGGCTTCCTGCGGGGACTGTCCCCG
>JAVHLZ010000020.1:0-9504 GCA_031081675.1 Armatimonadota bacterium | reverse complement strand
CGGGGACTGTCCCCGCGCTGGCCTGAGCGGGCCGTCTGCGCTGGCCGGGCGGGGCCATCCCCATCGCCCAGCGAGGGTGTGCGATTCCTCCCGGCGGCGCTCCGGTGCTAGACTGAGGGACGGCTGTGGAGATGTTCGACTCCCACGTGCACCTGGACGATCCGGCCTTTGACGCCGACAGGGACGCCGTGCTCCGGCGGGCCCGGGAGGCCGGCGTGCGCGGGTGCGTGACCGTGGGGTCCGACGTGGCCAGCAGTCGCACGGCGGTGGCTCTGGCCGAGCGGTACCCGGACGTCTACGCTGCCGTGGCCATCCACCCCCATCAGGCCGGCGACGCCGGTCCCGATGCGCTGGCCCACCTGCGCGCGCTGCTGGCTCACCCCCGGGTGGTGGCCGTCGGCGAGACGGGCCTGGATTACGCCCGCAACGAGGTCCCGCGGGACGTCCAGCGGGAAGCCTTCGTGGCCCACCTGCGCCTGAGCCGGGAGACCCGGCGGCCGGTGATCGTGCACTGTCGGGCCGCGTGGGACGACGTCTGCACCCTGCTGGCCCGGGAACGCCCGCCCGGTGTCGTGCTCCACGCGTTTTCGGGCTCGCCCGAACTGGCCGCCGACGCGGCCCGCCGGGGCTACATGGTCTCTCTGGCCGGCCCGGTGACCTTTCCCACGGCGCGCGTCCCGGTGGAGGTCGTCCGGGTGGTGCCTCTGGAGATGCTGCTGGTGGAAACCGACTCCCCGGTCCTCGCCCCGCAGCCCTGGCGCGGGCGGCGCAACGAGCCGGCGTTCCTGGAGGCCGTGGTGCGGCGCATTGCCGAGATCCGCGGAATGGATCCGGCCGAGGTGGCCCGCATCACCACGGACAACGCCCGGCGGGTGTTCGGCCTGCCGGCGGACGGGGAGGGACGATGAGCCGCCCCCTGGCAGTGATTCTGGCGGTCCTGGCCGCGCTGCCGGCCGTGGCGGGGGCCCAGGAGTCGGAGGAGGTACGTCTGGGCCGGATCTATGCCCGGCGGCTGGAGGCCCAGTACCGGCTGGTGCGCGACCCGGCTGCAGTCGCCCGCGTGGACGAGGTGGGCCGCGTGGTGGCTGCCGCCTCCGGGCGCCCGGAGCTGCCTTACACGTTCGCGATCGTGGATCTGGAGCCCGCCAACGCCATCTCCCTGCCGGGAGGCTTCATCTACGTGACCCGCGGCCTGCTGGAGTTTGTGCGTTCCGACCACGAGCTGGCGGCCGTCCTGGCCCACGAGGTGGCCCACGCCGCCCGCCGTCACCAGATGGAGATGATCCGGCGCAGCAACGAGGCCGCCTTCTGGACGTTGCTGGTGGCCCTGCTGACCCGCGATGCGGCCCTGGCTCAGGGGGCGCACCTGCTCAGCGCGAGCCTGCTGTCGGGCTACACCCGGGACCTGGAGCGGGATGCCGATCTGGCGGCCGTGGACATCCTCACCCGCACGCCCTACACTCCCGTGGCTGTCCTGACGGTTCTGGAACGGCTGGCCCGGGACGAGCGGCTGCGCCCGCCGGTCAATGCCGGCGCCTTCCGCGACCACCCCGCGACCGCGGAGCGGGTGGCATCCGTCCTGGCGGAGCTGCGGCGGAGGGGTATCCCGGTGGTGCGGCGCCCGGCGGCCAACTACCTGCGGGTGGGACTGCGGCTGGCCGGCGAGCCCGGCGCCGAAGTGGCGGAGGTCCTGGTCAACGACGTGGTGGTCGTGCGCCTGACGGACCCGGTGCGCGCCCGGGCGGTGGTCGAGCGGCTGGACCGGTTCTTCGACACCGACCCGGATCCCGGGCAGGTCGCCGTTCTGCCCGCCGGCCCCGCCGCGTGGGAGGTCGTGGGCGGCACCCGGCTGCTGGTGACGGTGACGACCGCCGACGCGGCAGCCCTGGGCCTGCCGCTGGCCGACGCGGCGCGGCAGGTGGCGGCGCGCCTGCAGTGGGTAATCCGCGAGGATCTCCGCCAGCGCCAGTTCACCGGGTAGCGGGAACGACATCCCGGTTCGGGATCCGCTGAAGACGGAGGTCGTATGCGCGTGCACGTGGCCTTCCACCCCCTGGTGGTGACGGCGGAGCCCCAGGTGTGCATTGTGGTGGACGTCATCCGGGCCAGCACCACCCTCGTGACCATGGTGGAGCGCGGCGCCGGGCGCATCTACGTGGCGGAGACCGTGGACGCCGCCCGGCGCGCGGCCGCCCGGATGGACGGCGCGATTCTCGCCGGAGAGGAGAACGGGCTGCCCCCCGCGGGGTTCCACTACGGCAACTCTCCGGTGGAGGTCGCCCGGGCGGCGTTCGGGGCGGCGCCGGTCATCTTCGTGACCACCAACGGCACGGCGGCCATCCGCCGGGTGGCCAAGGCGCCCGTGGTCCTGGTGGGAGCCCTGCGCAACGCCCGGGCGGCGGCCCGGCAGGCGGCGGAGCTGGCCCGGGTGAGGGGGCTGCCCGTGACGGTAGTGTGCGCCGGCCGGGAGGGCGGGTTCGGCCTCGACGACGCCTACACGGCCGGGGCGCTGGTGGACCGCCTGCTGGAGGTGGAGCGCTCCGCCGAGCTGACCGACGGGTCGGCGGCGGCTCTGCGCCTGTACCGTGGAGAACGAGACGCCCTGGCCCTGTTCCGGGAGTCGGCGGCCGGCCGGAATGTCATCCGCCTGGGGCTGGAGGAGGACGTGGTGTACTGCGCCCGCGCCGACGTCAGCGAGGTGGTGCCGCGCCTGAGCCGCGAGGTCCATGTGCTGGAGTCCGTCACGTCGGGGCACCGGGAGGACGCGGGCCGCGGTGGGGGTGGCCAGTGACAGCGCGGCGGGCCGTCGGGGCCCTCGGGGTCGCGGCCGGCATCATCGCTTCCGCAACGTCCGCGGCGGCGTGGGGAGCCACCGTGCGCCTGGCCGGCGACATCGTGGTGCCGGCGGGCGTGGTCCATGAGGGCTCCGCCGTGGCGGTGCGCGGACACGTTCGCGTGGAGGGAGTGCTGCGCGGCGATGCGGTGGCCGTGGACGGGGACGTGGAGGTCTGGGGGCGGGTCACCGGATCGGTGCAGGTGGTCCAGGGCAGGGTCGTGCTGGGGCCCCTGGCGCGCGTGGACGGCGATGTCCGGGTGGTTTTCGGGGCGGTGGAGTGGTTCCCCGGCGCGCGGGTCGGTGGGCGGGTCCTCACCGGGCTGCTGTGGAGCGTTCCGCCCCGGCGACCGGGGTCTGGCACGCTCGCCGCGTTCGTCGTCCGGGCGGCGGCCCTGTGGGCGATGGCCGGAGTGACCGCGCTTGTGGCGGCGGTCGCGGCCCTGTTCCCCGGTCCCGTATCGCGGATCGCCCGGACCCTGTCCAGGTCCCCCGGGGCCTCGCTCCTGGCCGGCGTCCTGCTGTGGGTGCTGCTTCCTCCGCTGGGCCTGGTCCTTCTGGTGAGCCTTGTCGGCATTCCGCTGCTGGCCCTGCTCCCGTTTGCCCTCAGCCTGCTGGCCCTGGCCGGCCTCGCCGGGACCGCCCTCCTGGTGGGCAGCCGCCTCGCCGAGGCGTTCCGGTGGAGGCCGGGACCGGCGGGAAGCACCCTGGTAGGGGCTGCCATTCTGGCGGCGCTGTTCCTGCTGTCCGGGCCGGGCCGCCTGGCGTTTCTCGTCGCTCTGACCTGGGGAATGGGCGCGGTACTCGTCCACGCCTTCCCGAAGGGTCCCAGAGGCGATCCGGGCACGCCATCGTCCACTTGACAGGGCCTCTCCACAAGGAATACGCACCGCCTCCGAGCGCAGGCGGGCTGACTGGCCGGACCGCAGCGCCGCCAGATCCCGCTCGCCCACCGGGGCATCGGCCGGGGGAACTGGCCGGGGTGGTGCGGGTGGTCCTGCCCGCCGCCGACCCGGTCAGCCGCACCGCCCGGGTGCGCCTCCGGCTCACATCTCCTCCCCCGGGCGTGTTGCCCGGCACCTCGGTACGCGGGGAGGTGGTGGTCGAGCGCCGGACCGGCGTGCTGCTCGTGCCGTCCTCGGCCCTGCGGGAGGGCGCGGCCACCGAAGTGGTGGTGGTGCGCGACGGTCGCGCGCAGATCCGCCGGGTGGTGGTGGGGCTTCGCCACGACCACCTGGTTCAGGTCCTCTACGGCCTGCGGGAAGGAGAGCAGGTGATCACCCTCGGCCCCGAGCAGATCGGCGACGGGCAGCCGGTCGTTGTGGTGACTCCCTGATGTCGCTCGCCGAGCTGTCCATCCGCCGCCCCGTGGCCGTGCTGATGGTCCTGTCGGCCCTGCTGGTCCTGGGCCTGCTGGCGTATGCGCGCATGCCGGTCGAGCTGTTTCCCAACGTCCAGTTCCCGTTTGTGACCGTAGCCACCCCTTACCCCGGGGCCGGACCGGAAGAGGTCGAAGCCCTGATCACCCGCCCCATCGAAGAGCAGGTGAGCTCCCTCACCCACGTGCGCCGGGTGATCTCCGCCTCCCGGGAAGGCTCGTCGGTGGTGGGGATCGAGTTCGTCCTGGGCACCAACCTGGACAGCGCGGTGGCCGAGGTGCGCCAGCGGGTGGATCTGGTGAAGGCCACCCTCCCCCGCGATGCGGGGGCGCCCACCGTCCGGCGGTTTGACGTGGGGTCTCTGCCGGTGGTGTTCCTGGGCCTGGGCGGAGGGGTCTCGGGGTACGAGCTGCGCCGCCTGGCCGAGGAGGTGGTCACGCCGCGGCTGGAACGGGTGCCCGGCGTGGCCGCGGTCAGCGTCTCCGGGGGCCGCGTCCGGGAGATCCGGGTCGAGGTGAGCCAGGACCGCCTGCGCGCCCTGGGCCTGTCGGTGCTGGACATCCAGGACGCTCTGCGGCGCGAGAATCTGAACGTTCCCAGCGGCGCGGTCCGGCAGGGCGACTGGGAGGTCCTGGTGCGCGTGACGGGGGAGTTCCGCACGGTCGAGGACATGGCCGCTTTGCCCCTGCCGCGCCCGGGGGCTTCCCCGGTGCGCCTGGGAGACGTCGCGGAGATTCGGGATGCGGTGAAGGACCCCGACCGCCTCACGCGCCTGGACGGCCGCGAGAGCGTGGGGCTGGCCGTGTACACGCAGGCCGACGCCAATACCGTGACCGTCGCCGACGGCGTGCGGCGGGTGGTGGAGGAGCTGAGGCCGGCCCTGCCACCGGGGGTCTCCCTGGTCGTGGCGCGGGACGACTCGGTGTTCATCCGGGAGTCGGTGGCCGACGTGCAGGGCAACCTGCTGCTGGGCGCGGCGCTGGCCACCGCCGTGGTCTTCCTGTTCCTGCACAACCTGCGCAGCACCGCCGTCATTGCCCTGGCGCTGCCGGCCGCCATTGTGGCCACCTACCTGCCCATGTACTTTGCGGGGTTCTCCCTCAACGTCCTGTCGCTGCTGGGGCTGGCCATTGCCATCGGCCTGATGGTGGACAATGCCATCGTGGTCACCGAGAACATCACCCGCCATCTGGAGGAGGAAGTCCCGCCCGCCGAGGCCGCCCGGCGCGGCGCCCGGGAGATCGAGCTGGCGGTGATGGCATCCAACCTGGCCAACGTGGCCGTTTTTCTGCCCATCGCCTTCATGCGCGGGCTGGTGGGACAGTTCTTCCGGCAGTTCGGCCTCACCGTGGCATTCGCCAACCTGTTCAGCATTCTCATCGGCTTCACCCTGACCCCCATGCTGGCGGCCCGGTGGCTGCGCCCGGCCTCCCGGGCGGGCACGCCGCGGTGGGCTGCGCCATTCGCGTGGTGGGACCGGGCCTACGGCCGCCTGGCGGATCGCTACCGCACCCTGCTGGCGTGGGCCCTGGATCACCGGGCGCAGGTCCTGGCGGCGGCGGCCGCGCTGTTCGCGGTCAGCGTTCTGGTGGTGGCCTCGCCTCTGGTGGGCAAGGAGTTCATGCCCTCCGGAGACTCCGGCCAGTTCCAGGTGGATATCACCATGCCCCCCGGAGCGTCGCTGAGCCAGACCGACCGCGCCGCCGCAGCCGCCGAGCGCCGTCTGCGCCAGATCCCGGACGTGGCGTCCGTGTTCACCGTGGTCGGCGGCGCCGATACCGTGCTCGGCGTCAGCGAGGGGGGCAGCCAGCGAGCGCAGATCCTCGTGAGCCTGATCGACCGCAGCCGCCGCAGTCGGTCGGTGGACCAGGTGATGGCCGACCTGCGGGCGCGGATTCGCGACGTGCCCGCGGCGCAGATGAAGGTGGGTGCCCCGGGGGTCACCGGCGGCACCGCGCCGGTGCAGGTCGAGGTCACCGGGCCGGACCCGCAAGTCCTGCAGCGGCTGGCGGACCGCATCCGGGAGATCGTGGCTTCCACCCCCGGGACCGTCAACGTGGATACCACCCTGCGCCCGGGCAAGACCGAAGTGCTGGTGGTCCTGGACCGGGTCCGGCTGGCCCAGTTCGGCCTGTCCACCGCCGAGGTGGGCGCCCAGCTGCGCACCAGTCTCGCCGGCACCTCGATCACGCGGTTCCGGGCGGACGGCACCGAGTACGACATCACCGTGCGCTCCGAGCCCGCCGACCGGGAGTCCGTGGCGCGCCTGGGCGCCATCGCCGTGGGCCGGGTGGGCGGCGCTCCGGTGCGCCTGTCGGACGTAGCGGTCCTGGAACTGCGGAGGGGTCCCGTGTCCATCGACCGGCTCAACCGGCAGCGCCTGGTGACGGTGACGGCGTCGCTGCACGGCCGGCCGCTGGGCGCGGTCGTGGACGACATCCGGGCGCGCCTGACGGGGGTGACGGTGCCCCCGGGCTACATGGTGCGCTTCGGCGGCGAGGCCGAGTTCCAGCGGGAGGCGTTCGGCGACATGCTGTTTGCCCTTGCCCTGGGGACAGTGCTCGTCTACATGACCATCGCCGCCCAGTTCGAGTCGCTGCTGAGCCCGCTGGCCATCATGGCCAGCGTCCCCCTGGCCGGCGTGGGAGTCGTGGCCATGTTGCTGCTGACCCGAACCACGGTGAGCATCATGTCGCTGCTGGGGATCGTGATGCTGGCCGGCATCGTGGTCAACAACGCCATCTTGCTCATCGAGTTCGTGACCCAGCAACGCCGGCAGGGCGTGCCCCGCCGGGAGGCGCTGCTGCAGGCCGCCCGGATGCGCCTGCGGCCCATCCTGATGACGGCCCTGGTGTCGGTGATGGGGGGCCTGCCGGTGGCGCTGGGCCTGGGCATCAGTGGCGCCGAGTGGCGCCGCCCCCTGGGAATCGCGGTGCTGGGCGGGCTGGCGACGTCCACGGTCCTCACCCTGGTCGTGATCCCGGTGGTGTACACGCTGCTGGACGACCTCACCCTGGTGGTGCGCCGCCGGGCGCCGGCGGCCGCGCCGGCCGTGCACCCCGTGGCCGGCGCCTCCGGCGGGGAGGACTCCCGCCCTTAGCCTCTCCGGTAGGCCAGCCAGAAGCCCGCGCCGACCAGGACGCCGCCCAGGTGGGCGAGGGCCGAGACGCTGGTCGCCCCCGTCAGCTGCAGGTACGCTCCCACCACCTGGAGCAGGATCCAGACGCCCACGTAGGCGTAGGCCGGCATCCGCACCCACCGGAAATAGATGAGGAAAATGCGGAACAGCACCCCCAGCCGGGCCCGCGGAAACTGCAGCGCGTAGAAGGCGATGACCCCCGAGATCCCCCCGCTGGCGCCGATGAGGGGGACCTCCGACCGCGGGTCCAGCGCGATGTGGGCTGCGTCCCCCGCCGCCGCGGCCAGCAGGATCAGGGCGAGGTAGCGGACCTTGCCCAGCACGTCCTCGACGTTGTCTCCGAACACCAGCAGGAAGTACATGTTGCCCAGCAGGTGGAAGATGCCGCCGTGCAGGAGGAACGACGTGAGCAGCGTCAGGCCCCCGTGGCGCCACCACTGGGCGGGAATCAGGCCGAACTGCCGCACCGCGTACTCCAGGTCGGCCATGGCCCGCAGGCTGAACGCCGTGATGAACGCCACCAGGACCCACGTCATCCAGGGGACGGTGCGGAACGTCTGCCGGTCGTACTCCACCGGCATGCCCAGGAGGGCGGGCAGGTACTTCCACAGCTGCTCCGGAGCGTCCCACCCGAACTGCCGGGGCGGGCGCGCCGCCTCGGCCTCGGCCCGGGCGGTGGCGAGGACCTCCCGGGCGGCGGGCGGCAGGGGCTGCTCGTCAGCCGCCGGTGCCGGTGGGATCTGCTCGTACTCGCGGGCGTCAAACCAGACCAGCTGGCAGGACAGACAGACATCCACGGCGGGGCCGACGTCCGCCCGGACCTCCGCCATGGACCTCAGGCAGGACGGACAGCGGCGGCCCGGCCGGCGGGGGGACTCCCGGGCGGCCGTCCAGATCCGGGTGACCGCCTCCCGGGCGACGCTGCGCCGCAACAGGCCCACGCCGACCGCCCGCCCGCCGCACGCCGGGCAGCGCCAGTAGACGCCCCGGGGGGCGGGTTGGGACACCAGGACGTGATCGTCCTGCGGGCAGGTCAGCCTCATCGGGCCGTCGGGATGCGGGGGCGGTCTAGTCCGCGTCGGGGGGAGGCGGAGATTCGCGGAGCCGTCGCACCACGACCTCCAGGATCCGGATGGCCAGGTCGGGGTGCTCCCGCAGCAGGGCGCGGAAGTCCCACCGCACCAGCTGCAGGCAGCGGGTCCGCGAGGCGGCGGTGACGGTGGCGGTGCGAGCCCGTTCTTCCAGCAGGGCCATCTCGCCGAAGAACTCCCCCGGTCCCAGCTCCCGCAGTCGCTTCCCGTCCCGGGTGACCTCCACCCGGCCCTCGGCGATCAGGAAGAAGCCCATGCCGGGCTCACCCTGGCGGACGATGGTCGCTCCCGGCTCGTAGACCCGCTCGACCATCGAGCGGGCCACGAACTCCAGATCCTGCGGGGGCAGGGCGGCAAACAGCGGCACCCGCTTCAGATGGGCCAGCGTGGTGGCAGGATCGGCCATTTCCCGTCTCTCCACAAAGTGGCATGACACGCCGACAAAGCCGCGTCACATTTCGACGCGCGCAGGAAGACCCCTGCCCGCAGGACCCTGCGCCGCCCGCTCCGTACCCATCAGGGGATGCCGCCTGCGTGGGCGGCGGAGGAGGTGTGCGGTGGCCACGTCCCGATGGCGTCGCCTGGCCGCGGAGGGTGCCGTACCGTGGCGGCCGGCGGACCTGGTGCAGGCGTTCGCGCACTGGCAGGATCTCGTGGGGCGGGCGGCCCGCCGCGCGCGGGTGGACCGTCACGGGCGGGTGACCTATGCGCTGCCGGTCGGGGGAATGGGGCGGTACTTTCTGGACCGCTACGGGCGCGAGGTCGGCCTGGCCCACCTCATCCGGTGGGTGAAGGTCGGGGAGTTTCTGTCCGAGCACGCGGACGCCCTCGCCGCCCGCCGCCTGATCTGGGTCGGCAGGGACGGCGCGCTGGAGATGGACCCGCGCCTGCTGGCGGTCCTGTGCCGCGTCCGCTACCGGCGGCGCCCGGGCACCATAGAACCCGGCATCGCGCTGGCGGACGTGCTGTGGCGCCTGCGCCGTCGGCCGCCTCCCCGCGCCTCCGGATCCGGCCGGGGGCGATGACCGCCGGGCGGATCCCGCCGCCGTCAGGGAATGACCA